>QKBZ01000189.1 GCA_003245895.1 Beggiatoa sp. | reverse complement strand
CTTGAATCCGCTGCTGTTCTGCTGTCAGTGCGTGTTTACCTTGAGGTGTTTCACCTTTCAACTCCTGTAAATACTGCTTTTTCCAGCGGATAACGGCTGTTGTGCCTGCGCCTGAGATTTCTTCTATTTGTCTGTTGCTATAACCTTCTTCCACCATCAACTTGGCATACTCCAGCTTCTGCTCCGCAGTGTATGTCTGACGAGGTTTACGATTTGTCTGATTCATCTAATTTCTCCTAAATTACCAACTTTTGTTGGCTATATTTCTCTTCAAGATTATTAGACCATTACACTGGGTGGTAGAACAAACATTTGCGTGGCTGAATCAGTTTCGTCGATTAGCCAAAGATTTTGAAATACTGACGGCTACTTCTGAAAATATGATACGGATTGCTATGCTGAAAATATCCCTTGCCAAGTGCATCTAAGTTTTTACCAGACAGCTTCTTATCCGACCTACAACGCTACTTACCCCAAACTCCCCCACCATTGCGAAATACGCTGATGTAAATCAGCCGCCACTTCTTTAAACGCTGCCAATTGCGTTGCTTCATCACCTTCTACCGCTGCTGGATCAGGCAAACCCCAATGTAAGCGTTGTGGGTTGCAAATGGTGCTGGTAAATACAGGACAATGATCGCGGGCGTTGTCGCAAACCGTAATCACATAATCAAACGGTTGATCTTGATATAAGCTGACGTGATCGCTGTTGTGTTGGCTAATATCGATTTGATAGGCTTGCTGTAAAGCTTGCACGGATAACGGATGCAGTCCTTTTGGCTCTGTGCCCGCACTGCAAACCTTCACCTTATCGCCACCAATATGACGTAATAAGCCTTCTGCCATTTGCGAGCGTGCAGCATTGCCGGTGCATAAAAATAAGACGTTTAACGGTTTCATGAAAATGCCTCTGTTTATTTGGCTTGTGCCAACATCGGTGGCCATGTTAATTGGCTGCGGCTACGGTTGACGATAGCCACTAATAACAACATTACCGGCACTTCAACCAATACGCCGACCACTGTTGCTAAGGCAGCCCCTGAATTTAAGCCGAATAAACTGATGGCAACCGCTACCGCTAATTCAAAGAAATTAGAGGTGCCAATTAAAGCAGCAGGGCCTGCAATTTCTAACGGCACACGCCACCACCATGCCCATGCAAAGGCTAAGATAAAAATGCTTAAGGTTTGCAAAATCAGTGGGATGGCAATTAATAAAATAACACTCGGTTGCTGCAAAATGATTTCACCTTGGAAACCAAATAACAAAACGATGGTGAGCAATAAACCAATGATTGTCCAAGGCTTTAAGCGGTCGGTAAAGCGTTGCACAGCTACATCACCGCCTTGATGCTCTAAGCGATGACGGGTTAAATAACCTGCGGCAAGCGGAATCACCACATATAACACCACAGAAATTACCAAAGTTTCCCACGGCACTTGAATATCTGTTACGCCTAATAACAAGGCGACAATCGGCGCGAAAGCGAACACCATGATGACATCGTTTAAAGACACCTGAACCAAGGTGTAAGTCGCATCACCACGGGTTAAATGTGACCAGACAAATACCATTGCAGTGCAAGGTGCTGCGCCTAATAAAATCATACCCGCGATGTATTCTTGCGCACTTTGCGGATCAACCCACGGTTCAAATAAATATTCAAAAAACACAATGCCGAATAACACCATGCTAAAAGGCTTAATTAACCAGTTAACAACCACGGTAATCACTAAGCCTTTAGGCTTATCACCAATGTGTTTTAAAGCACTGAAATCCACATTCACCATCATGGGATAAATCATTAACCAGATTAGGATTGCCACTACGATATTGACGTGGGCAATTTCTAAGTGACTTAACTGGTTAAACAATTCCGGTACTAATGAACCTAATAAAACGCCTGCGCCAATACATAAGGCGACCCATAGCGTTAAATAACGCCCGAAAAAACCTAAGGGGTCTGTTGTTTGTGTGTTACTCATGATGTGTTGTGTATCTCAAAAAGTGATAGGAAAAAGCCTTTAAGTTAAGACATGCACGGTCGTAGGGTGTGCGAAATCCCACAAGGTATGCCGTTTGATAATCCGTTGGCGTGGGATTTCGCCCACCAAACCCAGCACGGTGGGCAAAACGCCGATGAAGGTTGGAAACAACCCCAGCTTCTCGGCGGCGTTTCGCACACCCTACAAGCCAGCATGTAGGATGGGCTGAGGCACGAAGCCCATCAGTCGCGGTTTCATCACGGTAAACGATGGGCTTCCTTCGTCAGCCCATCCTACAAGAATGCATAGGAAAAAGTTTTAAGACGCACAGGCACCACCGTTAGGACGGTTTGCCATCTGCTGTAAACGCTGTATGTCGCTGTTATATGGTGCTTGTGTCGTTAAACCGGTCGCAGTTTGTCGCAACATTTCTTGCGCCCAAGCGGGCAATTGCGCAGACACTTGGTAATAAATCCACACGCCTTCTCGCCGATCTTGCAACACGCTGGCAGCGCGTAAACTGGCTAAGTGGCGAGAAATCTTCGGTTGCGCGAGTTGTAAGGCGTGGGTTAATTCACAGACACACAGCTCGCCTTGTGTTTGCATTAACATCACACAGCGCAAGCGTGTCTCATCGCCTAGCGCACGAAAAATCTGTTCAGGTGACACGGATAAATCCTTATATGCGGATATACGCATATAAATATAATCTAGCCGTCCTTATAGGTAAAGCCCTTTTTACCGTTTTTTAATGACAGCAACATGACGACACTGTCATTAAATTGAACTTTTATGCAAGTTTGGCTATGTCCTGATAACACAGTTATTTACACAATGTAATACTGTGTAATAAAAGCAGAGATAAACGCCTTTCTATCGCGCTTTCACGGTAATTTATAGAAGAAACATTATTATCATTGAGGTATATGGTAATCTTATGGCCTAAACTAAAAATAAAATACAAAAAGTAGTGTTAACACTTCGATTGCCAGACTGACCAGCATGAGTGTTTCCGAGTGCCTTATCATGTGCTACATATAAGCACGCCAAGCGTCCATTGGAGATGAAGCCTGTTAAGCTAACTGCTCACCCTGCTTTTAAATAATGAAATACATTTGTACGCTGTTAAAACACTGGCAGAAATATTGATAGAGAGCCAACATCACTCTGCTATTCATTACGTTACGATTAAAAAGAGGAGTTAATACCCATGCGTGAAGAAATGCTGAAATCTACCCTAAGCACTTTAAATGGCACCTCTGCGGATATTGAAGCGTCGGCAGTGATTTCTACCGATGGTTTAATTATGGCAGCCTTATTACCCAGCACGATGGACGAAGATCGGGTTGGTGCAATGGCCGCAGCGATGCTTTCTTTAGGCGAACGCACTTCAGATGAGTTAGGGCGTGGCGAACTAGAACAAGTGCTTATTAAAGGGGATAAAGGTTACGTGTTAATGACACACGCAGGCCCTGATACCGTTGTAAGTGTTGTGGCTAAGCCGTCTGCGAAACTTGGTTTAATCTTTTTAGATGTTAAACGGGCAGCCGCTGAAATTCAGAATCTCATATAATTGGCTGTCCACCTCCATTTTTGCAAAATAGGAGTATTAAGCGATGGTAGCCAAAGCATTTTTTATGCTGCGTTTAAATGATCATGTGCAGTATCTCAAAAAGATGGATGCAACCTTAAAAGGCCAACAAGATTTTGCAGGGACTGAGCATACCGCCTGCAAATTAGGACAATGGCTGTACGGCGAGGGTGCTGAGGAAGTTGCCAGCTTGCAAGATGAACGTGCTAAGGCTGTGTTTGAAAGTATGTTAGAACCGCATGCACGTTTTCATCAAGTGGGACAACAAGCATTAGAAAAGAAAAAATCCGGCGATGAAGTGGGTGCGCATGCAGCGATGACAGAGTTACACACGCTATCTACAGTTTTAATGAATAAATTAATTGAATTAGATAGCATGAAATGATGACAATCTAGGTCAGTTGGCGGGACAAAAATACAATTCCTTTCCTCCTGACCTAGCTTATTGTTCACAAAAAACCAAAGGAGTTTGTTATTTATGCAGCATATTTTTAATAAGGAATAATTTTTGCTGTCCTCTTTTTAACCAAATGGATTAGCAAAATAAACACTGCATATTTTTATGACTACGATAGCTACAACGTTCTTACCAGTTGCCGGAATTGGCATGGATCAACAAAGTCGCCAATTATTAAGCATGGTCTTTAAAGGCCCTGCCAAAGGACGTTATCAATTAGTTGAAAAGCCAGAACAAGCACAATTAGCCATTTTTGATTGGGATCATTGGCAAGCTGAAAAACTTTGGCAAGATTTCCGCAAAAATTATCCTGCTTTACCCACCGTGGTATTGTCTTTAACGCCGCGTGAGCTTGAGCACAGTGTTTTTGTCAATAAACCATTAAGTGTAAATAACTTATTGGATGCACTCAGCAAAATACAAAGCACTGATGTTGCTGCAACAGTCGCCGCACCTGTTAAAACACAGAAAAATAATCGCTTAGCTTTTGACTTAGCCATTGAAGCGCAAGAAGAGGCTTTCCACGAATTTTGCGGTCATGCGCCTAATATTGATCCCAGCAATCAAACAGAAATTCACCGTTTGTTTTATCAACCTGATAAGTATTTACAAGGTTGCTTACAAACAGAATTAGCTGATGTACGGCATAAGTTGCATGTACATGGTGTTGTATTTGAAAACCTGTCTGAACCGTTTTTATTATTGCCTAAAAGCAACCGTGTTTTTTATGGCAAGGGTTTTAATGATACTAAGTTGCATATGATGGCTTCTTTGCCAATGCAATGTAATCGCTCACGCATTCAACATTTAACAGAAAAAGCCGTTGCTGATTATCAAGCACAACATCAATTAGTTGAAATGCCATTAGATCATTTGCTATGGAAAATGAGTTTATGGACTGCACGCGGACGCATTCCACAAGAAACAGATTTAAATCGCCCTATAGTATTGTTGCATTGGCCTAATTTCACCCGTTTAGTGGTGACACCTTACGCGCTACAAATCGCCGCCTTGTGGGTAGAAAAACCACTGTCTTTATTAGAAACCGTGCGCGTGTTGAATATTCCTCAGCGCTATGTATTTTCTTTTTACAGTGCCGCCAGTGCATTAGGCATTGCTTTCCCAGAACGGCGCGAGGGACTTCGTGCGGAAGAAAGCGCGAACAAACCTTTACCACAGCATCATGCTAAACGTGGTCTATTAAAACGTTTGCTAGCCCACATCACAGGATAACGCGAGTATGAGTCATTATAAATTGATCTTCACGGGACCTTCCGGTGCTGGCAAATCCACTGCGATCGATGCTTTAAGCGATATTCCTGTGGTGACGACAGAGGCAAAAGCGTCGGATAGGGATCGCAGTAAAGAGTTTAAAAAAACCATTACGGTGGCTTTGGACTACGGCGTGATTCGATTACCGAATAAAGACAAAATCCATTTATACGGCACGCCGGGTCAAGAACGCTTCGATTTTATGTGGGAGCTATTAATCGAAGGGGGCTTAGGTTTAATTCTGTTAATCGACAACGCACGCGAAAAACCATTAGAAGATTTACGCTTTTTTGTGAAAGCCTTTGAAGGCTTTATTCGCTCGACTAAAGTCGCTGTAGGCGTGACACGCATGGACTTAAGCCCTACACCTAGCTTAGATGAATATCATAAAACCTTGCGCTTACTAGGCTTAAATCCGCCTGTGTTTGAAGTCGATGCACGACAAAAAGCGGATGTTGCTTTGCTATTGCAGGCTTTGTTATACACTTTAGACCCTTGCTTGCATCAGGAAGCGGAAACGGCGGCGGCTTAGAAATCTTCTTGCTCCCACGCGCTTTGCGTGGGAGCAAGTCCAGACGCGCCTGCGTCACGAACCCACCTGCTCCTCACTGCCATTAAGTTAAGCGATTTTGTAGGTCGGATAAGGCGACAGCCGTCATCCGACACAACGCGGTTGAAGCTTGAACCAAGCGACTTACAGCGGATAACATCTAACACTTGGCGCAGGCGCACCGCTACGGATTCCCATACAATGCACATGGAAATAAGTATTCATAAATTTGAAATATTTTGTATAAAAAAATAAATTTTTGTTTTATAGGCTTTTTATCCTTATTGCCTATTACAAAACACACAAGCTTAGTTTTAACTACAAACTAAGCAAAAAAGATAAAAAAGTGCGTCGGCAATGCGCTAAATTAAGGTATTTAGCTATAGTCTTCTCAGATAAGCCTATTCTACTTTACTAAGTTTTATCCCTTCTGTCGTGCAATCCATTCTTGTGATATGGGCTTAGGCCACTTGCTGAAATGCTAATTTCTAACTATGATCTAAGCACAAATGAGTAACCGCTAGGGCACTTTAAAAACTGTTTAAATTTAAACAGTTAATTTTTGTTTAGCACAAAAATGTCCCCGTTATAATGAATTTCTTAGGTGTGTAGCTAATCTAAGCCTTGCGGCTTATCCACCATTTCATGTGTATTGCACGAAGCTTTGTAAACAGGCTTACACCTACTGCTGTCCCCTATGCAGCATGAATGCTGCTGTCATCTGTGATAGAAATTGTAAAAACGATGTAGATTTAGTCTAAATTCGGTTGTACTGCAAATAATGTAAATTTTATTGTCTTGAAGTACAGCAGATGCTTGCGCATAACGCCTCTGTGTGTGAGCAACAAACTTACTTCCCCAAATCATTCCATGACCGCTAACCTTGCTTAAGCGGCAATGGCCTGCTTTTTCCGTTTATTTTTCGTAGGAGAGTATTTGAATGCTGGATTTTGATGAGCCAATGAGTCCGGAACCGAAAACCCCACGCTTGCAACCGCTTCCGGCGAGCAAACGCCCAGCACCAGCCTCTGTTGCCGCTGCCATGCCTCCCGCAGCCGCAACCCGTATCATTACCCCGCCTAGCGCGGCAGCAGCGAAAGATCGCACGGTGTTTCCGGTTTCTACAAGCTTAGACCCTGTGAATATTGGTGGCAGACGGCCTAGCGCGGATGATGTGAAAATCATCGGTGGTCGTGGCTACGATTTACGCCAGCCAGTACCGTTTAAATATCCTGAAGTGCGTAAACGTTTTTTAGATGCGCGTAACAATTTCTGGGTGCCTAGCGACATCGCGATGGGCGATGACAAAATGCAGTGGAATACGGGCAAGTTGAGCGAAGAAGAAGCATGGATGTTTAAAACCAACATCAGCTACTTAACCGCGTCTGATAACTTAGTGCCGGATAATTTAGATAACGCACTGTTAGAAAACATCACTGCGAATGAAATGCGCCAGTATTTACGCTGGCAAATGGCGGAAGAAGCCAACCATATCGAGTCTTATTTCTTTATTTTAGAGTCGTTTGGTTTAGATGAAAAAGGTCAAGGCCAGATTTTCGAGTTATATCACGAAATCCCTGCGTTAACGAACAAGTTAAACTGGAATTTAACTTTCACCAATAATGTGGTGAATTGTGATGCACCTAACGGTTCACCTGAAAAAAGCCGCGCTTTGTTGGAAGATTTAATCAGTTATTACATTTTTGAGTATTTATTCTTCCCGCTAGGCTTTTCACAAGTGTTTGCTTTAGCGCGTCAAGGCAAGTTACGCAACACTGCACAGCAATACCAATACATTTGGCGTGATGAAAACTTACATGCGATCAACGGACGCTGGTTAATTCGCCAAGTGATTGTGGAAAATCCACAGTTATGGGACGCACAAATGCGCGAACGCGCCCGCGCCATCATTAACGAAGCGGTAAATTTAGAAGCTGCATTTGCACATGCCACGATGCCTAACGGCGGTATTACCGGCTTATCGGTGAATAGCTATATTGATTACGCTAAGTTGATGGGCGACAACATTTGCCGCAGTTTAGACTTGCCATTGCTGTTCAATATTAAAGAACATCCAATGCCGTGGCTGTCTGAATATGAGATGAAACAAGAAGTGAATTTCTTTGAAGGTCGCGTGCGTGATTACCGTACCGGCGTTTCTTTAGAGTGGGATTAAGATTAAGTTTGATTTAAAAAGCATACACGGTTGTGGGATGTGCGAAATGCCGCCACTGTACTTTGCTTCTCGTTCCCACACGGCGTGTCACTGCTATTAAGTTAAGCGTTGTCACGGTCGGCGGATAAGGCTTTAGCCGTCATCCGCCATTAATGTCGCATGACGCTCCGCTTATGCGACCTACAACTGTTTCTTATATCAACTGCATAACGACTTTATAGTTGCTTTAGTCATTACATTACACAATCAATTTAGTAATTAACAATATTAGATTAACCTTAATTACCTGAGTTCGACGAAACAAAAGTAACTTAAGAGCGTGTACCTATTGAGGAAAGATGAATAATGGAAGGTTCCAAAATCCTACTATCCACCCTCAATAGGTACAAAGATGAATGTAACAGCCCTTTTCTGTAGTGTCGATGATTTTTGTAAAGTGTAATGGTTGTAATGGTCTAATAATCTTGAAGAGAAATATAGCCAACAAAAGTTGGTCATTTAGGAGAAATTAGATGAATCAGACAAATCGCAAGCCTCGTCAGACATACACAGCAGAGCAGAAGCTGGAATATGCCAAGTTGATGGTGGAAGAAGGCTATAGCAACAGACAAATAGAAGAAATCTCAGGCGCAGGCACAACAGCCGTTATCCGCTGGAAAAAGCAGTATTTACAGGAG
>QKBZ01000238.1 GCA_003245895.1 Beggiatoa sp. | reverse complement strand
GCTACGCGGTTTGGAGAAAGTGCGTGCTGAAATGAATTTGCAAATGTTGAGCTATAACTTTAAGCGAGTGTTCAAGCTTGAGGGGATAGTTGCGTTTAAAAATCATCTAAATGCACGAGCTATGGCATAAAATGGGCAAAACCCCGCTTTATATCCTCAAAAAATGCCTAAAAAATAGGATTTTTTGAGGATTTCAGAAAATCTGAGGCGGTTCTTTGACAGCCTCTCTTTGCGTGGGAATGCAGTCACGACGCGCTGCGTCGCGGGTTTGTTCCAAAATTGAGCTAAATCCGTCGTTTAGTTCACTCGTGACGTGGCACGTCACGACTGCATTCCCAAATGGCATTTGGGAATGAGAAGCATAACTTTGTTTTTAATGATAATTTTCATCGAACTCAGGTCGAGCAATTGATTTAAGCAGCAGCATAGCCCAAATAAAATACAAATCATAGCAAGCCTATCTACTGCAATCACTCATGCCAAAACCGCCGCTCACGTTTCCGTGCTGTTTCTAACTTTACCGTATTGCCTACCCGCAACAATAACGCCCCATCTGCTGCCGTATTAAATAGCTGAACCTCCGGCAATTGCTGATAACGCGCCACGATCTCCGGTTTGGGAAAACCAAAGCGGTTTAAATAACCACTGGAAAATAACACCCACTGCGGCGACACGGCTTGCACAAACGCGGGTGTAGAAGAACTGGCACTGCCATGATGTGGCACGACCAGAATATTGGCGGCTAATGCCTGAGGGTTTGTATGCGCTAAATAACGTTCGCTGCGAGCGAGAATATCGCCCGTCAGTAAGCTACTCACTTGTCCGTTGCTAATTTTTAATACACAACTGCGGTCGTTATCATTACCGTTCCATGTCGTTGCAGGATGCACAATGCTAAAGCTCACGCCATCCCATTGCCATTGTTGCCCTGCTGCACACGCACGATGTGGCACATCGCCAAACGATTTTGGTGCACTGGTTAACACTTCTCGCACAGGCAAGCTGTCAATCAAGGCTGGCGCACCACCGCTGTGATCAGTGTCCTCATGGCTGACTAATAAGGTGTCAATTTGCTGCACACCTTGCGCTTGTAAAAAGGGCAAAACCACCGCCTCGCCAGTATTAAAACCACTGCGAAACGCAGGCCCTGTGTCATAAACTAAGGTATGTTGTGCTGTCTGAACTACCACCGCCAAACCTTGCCCAACATCTAATACGGTTAACCAATATTCCCCTTGTTTCGGCTGTGGGCGACTGGCAAACAGTAGTGGTAATAGCCAAACTAATCCCACCCAACGGCTAGGCATTCCCTTTGGCAGCAACAGAATTAACACACCTATGCAGGCAAAACCTAACGCCCACATTGGCGGCGGGGCGTGTTGCCATGTTGTCCATGTGGTTTGGCTTAACCACGCGAGCAGCCACCATAAATAATCCAGTGCAGCGGTTAAAAATTGCACACACCAAATACCTAATGGCGGCCAAACGAGCATGGCCAACACACTGACTAAAGCAAAGGGAATATAAAATCCAATCAAGGGAATCGCTAATGCGTTGGCAAGAAAACTGCCTAGTGAGATAAAACCGAATATCCATAAGCTTAACGGTGCTAAGCCCAGCATTAATGCCCATTGCGTGCGGCTGAATTGATGAATGTAGTGTCGCCAACGGCTTTGCTGTTGCCAAAGCCGTCCACGGCTGAAATACCATAAAATCGCCACCGCGCTAAACGACAGCCAAAAACCAGCGGATAAGGGCGCAAACGGGTCCCATAGCAATACGCCTAGCAAAGCCAAGCTTAGCAAATGGCTAAAGCTGAGTTGACGGGCAAATAAATGCGCCGAGGCAGCAATGCTAACCATGATAAACGCGCGTTGAGTGGGAATGCTCCAACCAGCGAGCAAGGCATAGGCTAACGCAGCGACGATGGCAGCACAGGCGGCGATGCGTGGGGCGGGTAAACGTAACACCAATGAGGGTAAACTTGCCCATAATAAGCGGGTGAGCCAAAACACAAACAGGGCAATTAAACTAATATGCAAGCCTGAAATGGCGACTAAATGCGCAGTTCCAGTGTGGCGCAATACCTGCCACTGCTCGTCCGTGATAAAATACCGTTCGCCCAATGTTAAGGCGATGAAAATTCCCTGACTCGGTAACGCGCTCAGTGCTTGATGTAATTTCTGTCTTAAACTGTAACGAAAATTATCTATACTAAACGAGTGAGGCGGGTTATTGAGCAATTGCGCCCCTTGAGGACGGATATAACCCGTTGCACGGATGCGCTGTTGTAACAAATGGCTACTGTAATCGACAGTTGCAGGATTGAGTAAGCTGTGGACACGTTTTAAACGTACTGTGAATTGCCATGTTTGTTGTGGCGATACGGTGGGCAATTTCTCACCATACCAATTTAAACGTATTGTGCCAAAGCTTGGAAAGCTTTGTTGCTGCCATTGTAATTGACTGGGCACGAAATCAAACCGCCAGCCGAAATCAGTACGTTGTGGCAAGTGAATAATGTGACCTTGTACCTGAACATCTTGCCTTTCCAGCATCACAGGGAGTTGTTGTGATAATATCCAATGCGCATGTGCGCACAACCAACTAAAACCTAACAAGAAATAGAAGATCACTCGCCACTGAAATCACCAACTTAAACCAATACTGCTTATTACCGTAAGCGCAAACAGTATCGATATCGAAGGAAGTTCCGGCAATAATAGTGCGCTGACAATCCCAAGAAAAAAAGCAAGTATGGCAAGTTGCATGAATGTGAGTGGATTTGTTTAACACAGGTACAACCTGTATTGTCAAAGAACACTATGGCTAAAAAATTTTTTAAGCGGTGGTTGCCGCATTCAAATACCGTTAAAACACATCCTAAGCTACAGTTTTTCGGTACCTTATTGCATGATCCTAATTTGTGGCATTTAAACCGAAATTCGCTTGCTGGTGGGACAGCGATTGGTTTGTTCACCGCATTTTTACCCATCCCCATGCAAATGCTTATCGCCGCCGCATTCGCCATTTTATTCCGCGTCAATCTCCCTATTTCAATGTCTCTGGTCTGGCTGACTAATCCTATTACCATCCCCCCCGTTTTCTTCTTTGCCTATCAAATCGGTTGTGTCTTATTAGGCCATACGCCTAATCATGCAGCATTTCACTTTTCATTAGAATGGATGGCAGAAACGATTGATTACATTTGGCAACCGTTATTATTAGGCTGTTTAACCTTAGGGGTGTTATCGGCAGGATTGGGCTATTTAACGATACAATTATTATGGCGTTTACACGTGAACCACACTTGGCGCACCCGTCGCGAGCGCAGACTGAAAAAAAAGCCGGTCATTCCCCCTCATCAAGTGAATAGTTGAGGGTGGAATAAACCGGCTCTTTTTTTGGGAGTTAAATTTATTCAGCTACCCGTGCCGTCTTTATTGACTTTTTCTTGCTGAATACGCTGATAAATTTCTTCTCGGTGAACTGCAATATCTTTAGGTGCGTTAACCCCAATTCGCACCTGATTGCCTTTGACACCTAACACCGTCACTGTGACTTCATCCCCTATCATCAGTGATTCGCCAACACGCCTTGTCAAAATCAACATAACTGTCTTCCTCCTGTTTTATGCACACTGCGGTGTCAGGGACAAAAACACCTGAGTCTTAAGCGGCCTCCTCCAACTTAAACGCATCGTGCAATACGCGCACGCCCAGTTCCAGATACTTCTCATTAACCACGACAGAAATCTTAATTTCAGAAGTCGAAATCATCTGAATATTAATGCCTTCGTTGGCTAATGTACGGAACATCGTGCTTGCAATCCCTGCATGTGAACGCATACCTACGCCCACTAAGGAAATTTTCACGATACAATCATCGCCATTTACTTCCCGCGCCCCTAACTCTTTCGCTTTTGCGGTGACTAAAGACAATGCTTGTTTATAGTCGTTACGGTGAACAGTGAAGGTAAAATCAGTCGATGAACCGTCTGGGGCGACGTTTTGAATAATCATATCGACTTCAATATTCGCATCACTCACCGCGCCTAAGATTTGATACGCAATACCAGGGCGATCCGGTACCCCTAATACAGTAATCTTGGCTTCATCCTTGTTAAATGCAATACCTGAAATCAGGGCTTGTTCCATGGTTTCGTCCTCAGGAGCAATCAAAGTACCCGGTCCATCTTCAAAAGAAGACAATACACGAACCGGTACATTATATTTACTGGCAAATTCTACCGAGCGAATCTGTAATACTTTAGAGCCTAAACTCGCCATTTCTAACATTTCTTCAAAAGAAATGCGTTCTAAGCGGCGGGCGCGGCTGACAATGCGGGGGTCTGTAGTGTAAACACCATCTACGTCTGTATAAATTTGACATTCTTCTGCTTTTAACGCAGTGGCTAAGGCAACAGCCGTGGTATCAGAACCGCCGCGACCTAAGGTAGTAATGCTGCCATCTTCATCTACCCCTTGGAAACCTGCGACCACAACCACGCGACCTGCGGTTAAATCTTGCTGGATGCGTTCGTTGTCAATATTTAAAATACGTGCTTTATTATAGGCACTATCGGTTAAAATGCGTACTTGAGAGCCAGTATAAGAGCGCGCAGGGCAACCGCGTGCTTCTAAGGCAATACACAATAAACCAATGGTGACTTGTTCGCCCGTAGAGAGTAACACATCAAATTCACGAGCATTGGGTGGGTCTGCCATGCTTTTGGCTAAGCTCACTAAACGGTTAGTTTCTCCACTCATAGCGGAGACAACGACGACGATGTCGTCACCTTTAGCGCGGGCAGCAATAACTTTTTCAGCAACGTGGTTAATACGTTCCACAGAGCCTACCGAAGTGCCTCCATATTTTTGTACGATTAATGCCATATCCTTTTGATCTCATCAGTAGACTAATCAATATTTATTAAACACTATTTTCTGGTAGAGATAAAGCTGCAAAGTAAGAAATCAAGCACCTACAACTTTATTCTGCCAGCTTCTTGCTAACCTTGTAAAAAATCAGGTTTTTTCAAGTAGTCTGTGACCTAAAGCGGTGAGCTGTCAAGTGGCTTCTTTATTTTTGCAGCGCAAAAAACGCATTTTAGGCTTAAACCTCATAAAATCATGAAATTGTAAATTATGGTTATTCACCTTATCTGTATTGGACAAAAAATGCCCGCTTGGGTAACAGACGGTTACGAAGAATATGCCCGTCGCCTGCCTGCCAGTTGCCGCTTGCAATTGGTTGAAATACCGTTGAAAAAACGCACTAAAACCAGTGATTTAAACCGCTTGCAACAGGAAGAAGGCGAGAAAATGTTAGCCGCAATTCCGGCAGGTGCGCATGTGATCGCTTTAGACGAACGCGGCAAGCAATGGCGCAGTGAACAATTAGCCGAAAGTTTAGCGCAATGGCAGCAACATCACCCGCAAGTGGCTTTATTAGTCGGTGGCCCCGAAGGCTTAGCCCCTGCTTGTTTACAGCAAGCGCATCAACGCTGGTCATTATCTGCTGGCACCTTGCCGCATCCTTTGGTGAGAATTGTGGTTGCTGAGCAGGTTTATCGCGCTTGGACGTTGATTAATAACCATCCGTATCATCGGGCATAAATTCAAGTAGGTCGGATAAGGCGCGAGCCGTCATCCGACATAACACAATTGAGGCTTCAACCAAGTCACTTGCGGCGGATGACGGCTGTCGCCTTATCCGCCCTACAACTCCCATCATTTCGCGCATTTCATCATCCCTTTTAAATCCCCCTCCACAACCACATCATCATTCTCAATTGCCTAAAACTTAAAGACAAACCGACAATGCTACGTTACACACTTACTCTAGCTATACTCCTTCTTGCCGCCTGCAATCAAAACGAGTCGCCCGTCAGTGCACAACCCAAAGCTAAAACACCGCCTGTAGCTGTCATCTTGTCGCCTATCGAATGGCACGCTGAGCAAGTTAAATTAGAAGCCGTCGGCACTTCACAAGCCTTAAAATCAGTCATTCTCTACCCTGCCACCGCTGGCGAAGTGACGGCTGTGCGCTTCAACGCTGGACAAAAAGTTGAGATAGGGCAAACCTTGCTGGAACTCGATCAACGCGCAGAAAGCCTTGCCGTTGAACTCGCCACTGTCAGCCTGAAAGATGCAGAACGCTTATACCAACGCTATCAACGCGCCTCCGGCAATACCTTTGCGCCCACCGTAATCGATGAAGCACGCACTGCAATGGAATTACGCCGCATCGAGTTAAAAAGTGCTCAAGTGGCATTAGCTGACCGCACGGTTAAAGCCCCATTTAGCGGTTATATCGGCATTACTGATATTGATGTCGGCGACCGTATCACGACAAGTACCCCTATTGCCACTTTAGACGACCGCAGCACCTTAATTGTCCGCTTTGCTGTGCCTGAAGCCTTGTATGGTCAATTGCAAACGGGTCAAGATATTACGATTAATCGCTGGCAGCATCGAAATGAGCATGATCAAGGCAAAATCATCGACGTTGATAGCCAAATCAATCCCACCACTCGTACCTTCATCGTGCGTGCGCATGTTGATAACCAAGCGGATTTATTACGACCGGGTATGAGCTTTAGGGTACAACTCACTGTTGAGCGACAACGCTATCCCACCGTGCCAGAAGTGGCTGTGCAATGGGGCGGTGATGGCGCGTATCTTTGGGCAGTGAAGGATGGTGTGGTGCAGCAAGTGTCGTTGAATATTGTGCAACGCTTAACCGGTAAATTATTGATCGATGCCGATTTAAGCCCTGAGATGCAAGTTGTGGTCGAAGGCGTGCAACGTATGCGCGAAGGGGCGCAAGTCACAGAATTTAAACCGGCTACACAACCTTGACGATTTCGTAGGATGGGCTGAGGCACGAAGCCCATCAGTCGCGATAACCAAGCTCACGGTAAACGATGGGCTTCCTTCGTCAGCCCATCCTACCCCCATTGCATTCACTAAAATTTATGAACACAGACACACAAGAAGTCAATGACTTACCCTCGTTAAGCATTCGCCGCCCCATTCTCGTCATCGTCTTAAACCTACTCATCGTATTAGCCGGTATCGCGGCCTTATTAAATGTCGAAGTCAGAGAATTGCCTAATGTTGACCGTCCGATTGTCACCGTGCGGGCAGAGTATGAAGGCGCATCGCCGGAAACAATGGATGCGGAAGTGACCAGCATTTTAGAAGGTGCAGTAGCGCGGGTGTCTGGCGTGACAGCGATCAGTCCTTCTAGCGAAGAAAACAATATGCGTATGCGGGTAGAATTTTCGCCTAGCATCGACTTAGATCAAGCCGCTGCCGATGTGCGCGAAGCGGTGAGTCAAGTGCAGCGCGAATTGCCCGACGCAATCGAACAACTCACCGTCGTTAAAGCCGACGCGGATGCTTCGCCCATCGTGCGTATTGCCGCGATTAGTGCAACACTCAACGAAACGGAACTGACACGGGTATTAGAAAAAGACATCGTGCCGGAGTTGATTTCGATTAATGGTGTGGCGGATGTAACTTTATTCGGCAATCGTCAACGCCTAATGCGGGTAGTAATAGACCCGCTACGTTTAACCAGTTTCGGCCTTGCAGTGTCCGATGTCGCCGATGTATTGCGCGATGCACCCTTAGACGTACCCGCCGGTAGCTTTCGTTCTATCGATCAAGAATTGCTCATTCGCGCTGATGCCTCAGTGATCACCGAGCAAGAAATCGAAGATTTAATCATCGACGGTGACACCCGTATCGGCGATATTGGGCAAGTGTTTTTTGGCCCTGAAGATGCCACGTCTTATGTGCGCTTAGATGGCAATGCGGTGATCGGCTTAGGCGTGATTCGGCAAGCGCAGTCGAATACCATTGAAATCTCCAACGCGGTGCAAGCCGCCATCACGCGCTTAAACCAACGCTTTAAGCAGCTAGAACTGCGCATTACCTCAGATGATGCGGTGTTTATTCGCGGCTCGGTGCAAGAAGTGTTAATGACCTTGCTGCTGACGATTTCCATTGTGGTAGCGACCATTTGGATATTTATGGGACGTTTTCGCGTCACCTTAGTGCCCAGCGTCGCCATCCCTGTTGCCTTGATCGGCACCATTGCCGCCATTTGGTTATTCGGCTTTTCCATCAATATTTTGACCTTGCTTGCCTTGGTATTGGCGACTGGCTTAGTAGTCGATGATGCGATTGTGGTGCTAGAAAATATCCAGCGACGACATGCGCAAGGCTTAGGCAGTCGTGCCGCTGCGGTGTTAGGCACGCGCCAAGTCTTTTTTGCTGTGATTGCGACTACAGCGGTTTTAATCTCCGTTTTCGTACCGATTGCCTTTTTACCCAGCACCGCAGGCCGTTTATTTCGAGAATTCGGTTTTGTGCTTGCGGTCGCGGTTGCCATTTCTTCCTTTGTCGCGCTGTCGCTAGTGCCGACCTTTGCCGCCCACTTGCCCGCAGAACCGAAAAAGCATTTTTGGATACGCCGTGTATTATCCCGTTTCGGCACGTTGCTAGGGCAATTTTATATGTTCGCCTTGCGCGGCGTGTTAGCTGTGCCGTGGCTAATTGTGTTAATCGCTGTCGGTGTCGCGGCGGCGGCGTGGCAACTACAAGCGCAATTAGCACAAGAGTTATTACCCAGCGAAGATCGCGGCGTGATTTATGTTAACGCTACCGGCCCTGACGGTGTCGGCTTAGGTTATACCGAACGCCAAGTGCAGTTGATGGAGCAAGTGTTACAACCTTTGGTCGATAGCGGCGAGGTGACGACTTTATTCACCATCGTAGG
>QKBZ01000109.1 GCA_003245895.1 Beggiatoa sp. | reverse complement strand
CAGAATGTTAAAGGTGTTCAAATGTCTGTACGGCTCATTCTGAAAATTCTTTAATTCTGTGAATTCTGATTCAGACAACGAGCCAATACGGCGGATGACGGCTTGCGCCTTATCCGCCCTACTTGCTTATACTTTCAAATCAAAGCTAGTGCTTAACAGCTTAGGCACAGCGATGTTTTTCAATTTCACATATTGCGGTAAACCATTGACAAATGGCGGATAATCTTCGCCTGCGATTAACGGTTGCAAATATTCACGGCAAGCTGGCGTGATGTGTAAGCCGTCTTCGGTGATGAAATCACGCGGCATTTTCTTCTCGACGTTTGCCACGTCTGCTAAGTTTGCGGTACCGATTTCCCATTGATAAGGGTTGCTGGATTTGCGCACGATAGCAGGCATGATGGCGTTTTTGCCAGCCAATGCGAATTCAACCGCTGCTTTACCGACTGCATAGGCTTGATCGACATCGGTTTTAGAGGCGATATGACGTGCAGCACGTTGTAAATAATCGGCTACTGCCCAGTGATATTTATAACCTAATTTGCCTTTAATTAAGTTAGCGATGACAGGGGCAACGCCGCCTAATTGAACGTGACCAAATGCGTCTTTAGTGCCTGCGTCGGATAAGAATTTACCGTCGGCATTTTTGACCCCTTCAGAGACTACGATAGAGCAATAGCCATATTTTTTCACGCATTCATCAACCCGCGCTAAGAATTTTTCTTCATCTAAGCTGATTTCTGGGAATAAGATGATGTGCGGGCCGTCGCCTTCTTCTTCAGTGGCTAAACCGCCAGCCGCCGCAATCCAGCCAGCATGTCGTCCCATCACTTCCATGACGAATACTTTAGTCGAGGTTTTTGCCATCGACACTACGTCGAAATTCGCTTCACGAATGGAGACCGCGACGTATTTTGCCACTGAACCAAAACCGGGGCAGGTGTCGGTAATTGGTAAGTCATTATCAACGGTTTTCGGAATTCCGATGCAGGTGATCGGATAGCCTAATTTTTCGCCGATTTGAGAGACTTTGTGTGATGTGTCTTGTGAATCACCACCGCCGTTGTAGAAAAAATAACCGATATTATGTGCTTTAAAGACTTCGATTAAGCGTTCATATTCTGCTTTGCTTTGGTCTAAGCCTTTGAGTTTAAAGCGACAAGAGCCGAATGCACCGGCAGGGGTGTAGCGTAAAGCGGCAATGGCTTCAGCCGATTCTTGGCTGGTATCAATTAAATCTTCAGTTAATGCGCCGATAATTCCATTACGACCCGCATAAACTTTACCAATTTTATCAGGGTGTTGGCGTGCAGTTTCGATGACACCACAGGCTGATGCGTTGATTACAGAGGTTACGCCACCCGATTGGGCGTAAAAAGCATTTTTGGCTGTCATGCGTTGCTCCTTTGCGTGTTGTTTTAAGTGTGTTTCTCAAGCGGAGGGATTAAAGGTGGATATGATGCCATGAATTGGGGTGGGTGTGTGTATCGGCTTTAGGTGGGGTGGGGGTTAAGCTGTTAGTTATACGTCCGCCATTGCTGAAATAAAGTGTTAGTAATTTTAAGCAACTCTGTTAATTCTGTAGTAGAAATAGTGTTGTTTAAACCATGAGCGACTTTGTTGCGCTCTTTATAGATTTGGCTGAGAAAATCAAAGTCTATAGGTGATAGTTCACCATTAGAATACAAATGTTTTAATAGTTTTAAAAATGGTAATCTTTCTACTGGAATGCTTTGTGTAATTGCACGTTTTCTTAACATGGCTTCAATTAAGCTGAATAGAAATAACAAAGCGGGTTCAAGTATTTGTTGGTGAATTAATACATCTGCCTGCGCGAGTCTGGTTTGTAAGGTTTCCCAGTTTGGTAACTGGGTATTATCAGAAAATTCGTTGTCAACATCGTCTAATGTGACTAATAAAAATCGCCAGTGTTTGTGTTTTGCAATATTTTCTGCAACTTGTTGAAAGCTTTCTATGCTAAATCTGGGTTGTGTTTTTACTTCTAAAATAACGCCGCCATCATCTTTGAATGCAATGAGGTCAGGTTGATAGCCTTGTAAGTCAAATGGCAGGGTGTCAAGTGGTGGTTCAATGATGACGTTATAGCCTTTTTCTTTGAGTTCATTTGCCACGATGTGTACTTTTTGATCGTGTAGGTTGTCAGATACTTCCATCATAAATATTGCTCCAAATTCTCGGCTAACGTAACGCGGATATAAACGCATTCTTCTCCAATTAAAACCGCTTGTTGTAGTAACTTTGGTAAGAAAGTTACGTCAATTGGATCAGATAAAAAACGACGATGACTGTCAACGTCGGTGACTTGTAGGTCATCAGCAAACACCACACCCACTAAGGCATCTTGAATAGGCTTTATAATATTATCAATATCAACAGGTTGATCATCACATAAATAGACTAAACTGAGTCTTAGTTCATTGTGTTGTGCTAGCGGTGTATTAGGCCATGCTTGGCGGGCGCGTCCATAAATAAAATTTTTCCAACTCTGCAAGTGTTCTCTGTTTTTGGTCTGATGCGACATCGGTCGCCTCGGGATTAAGAGTTCAAACAAGCCATACTCCTTTAAGGAAAGATATACGCTATGCATAAATAAGCAAGTTTATCAAAATGTAATTAGCTTATTAAAAATTTACTTATAAGCATATTGAATCAAGCTGAGAATGAGTTATTGTAACTCCTTGACCATCCTCTTTTGTCTTATACTCATATTTTTGAAAACAGTGAAAAATATTTTTCTCTAAAGGAAAATATGCATATGGGTTATAATATATAGATGAATATTTGCAATTTAACTTTATATTTCCATTTTTTACATAACGCTCAATATAAATAATAGCAGATATTTCTCTATGTGATTCATAAATATCAAGCAAGTCATTTGCTAGACAGTGATAAAGTTGAGTACCAAATCCACTCCATGATGCATAATCAAACAGAACCAAACAACACGGTTGATTTTGCCCATACGCAAATAGTATTTGCTTGTACTTTTTTTTACTTCTATTAAAAATTTTATTTATAATGCGGCTGATATTTTCAGCCTGATTTAATTCAATAAGGTTATCTTTATTAATTAATTCTTGTTCAGAAAGGTTGAGTGTTGTAACCTCAATAAAAAATTTTTGAGGTGATAAAACTCTAAAATCAGGTCGAGAACTGTTTTCACTTGGCACAGGCTCAGCATCAAAGCTGTATTTTTTTAGAAAACTCCACCATGCTAACTCGTTTACCGCCCCCAAATGTTCTTCATTAGAAAAACTTTCAATATGCCTTTTTAAAGGTTTTTTTTGTTTATCCTCTAATGAGAAATTATCAAACCATATACGCAGTGTTTCAAGATAAATACCCCCTGATGCCTTTATATTTTGCATCACTTCATATGCCCAAGAGTTTTCTTTTATAGAATTTGCTTTTTTCATCCAATTTTGATCAAACATTTAACTTTCCTAAAGTTAATAAAATTTAAATTTTATCATATAAGAGTTATGCAATTATATCCTACCATACTGCCTAAACCTAGCCGCCGTCACTGACCGAGAAGCCATCAAAAACCAACTATTCAAAATCAATGAATAACTAATCTGCAAAATGAAACTCAACCACCTTAATAACATCAGCGTCAATCGTAACCTTGCAGCCAAAACGACCAAATGTTTTAGTTTCAACGATATAATTAACACCTGATTTATAAGGTACAGGTGCAAGACCATGTGACAACGAGAATTCGCGCAATGAGGCTAAAGACATGCCTTGTGGAATCTCCGCACACAATGCGCGAACTCGCGTTTCAGCCGTTATGAAATTATAAGAACAATAAGAAATACCGCTAACAAGTATCAATAAAAACAATACAGAAATAACTGTTCTAATTCGATTTATCTTCATAAAACTTTTAGCTCACTAAAAAAACACCGCGCCACTCACCGCCGCAAACACCACCACCCAACCCGCCGACACTCGCCACCACAGCAACAACAACACCGCCAGCAACGCCAACACAAAATCCTCGGCACTACGGATCGCCGTCGTCCACACTGGATCATACAAGGCCGCCAACAACACACCGACCACCGCCGCATTCACCCCCGCCAAGGCCGAACGCATTGCCACCTGTTCACGCAACACCTGCCAAAACGGTAACGCACCCAACACCAATAAAAACGCCGGTAAAAAAATCGCTAACAACGCCAACACACCACCGACCACACCCGTCGGCGCACTACTCATCACACTGCCCAAATACCCCGCAAAGGTAAACAAAGGCCCTGGCACTGCCTGCGCCGCACCATAACCCGCCAGAAACAACTCCGAACTCACCTGATCAACCGCTACCACCTCAGCCTGTAACAACGGCAACACCACATGCCCACCGCCAAACACCAACGCACCAGCGCGATAAAAACTGTCCACCAACTGCAACCAACGCCAGCCCAACAACTCCGCCAACACTGGCAACAGCAACAACAAGGCAAAAAACACCGCCAACAAGATGCCACCGACTCGCCGACTCAACGGCACAGACCAAACCGCCTCCGCCTCGGCCTTCGCCTCCACGCTCAAAAACCGCCAACCAAACAGACCACCTAACACAATTACCAACACCTGCGCCCCCGCCATCGGCAACAACAACACCATGCAACAGGCCAATACCGCCACCGTCATGCGCACCCGATCCGCGCATAAACTATTCGCCATGCCCCACACCGCTTGCGCCACAATCGCCACCGCGACCACTTTCAAACCATGCAACCAACCACTATTCAACGTCTCCGCACTCCAATACATCACGCCATAAGCAAAGCCCATCAGCAACAGCGCAGAAGGCAAAGTAAACGCGACCCACGCCGCAAACGCGCCTGCCAAACCGCCTTTTGACAAACCGATACCAATACCAACCTGACTGCTGGCAGGGCCGGGTAAAAACTGACATAAGGCCACTAAATCAGCATAACTTTGATCCGACAACCACTGTCGCCGCACCACAAATGCCTCCCGAAAATAGCCTAAATGTGCAATCGGGCCGCCGAAAGAAGTTAGACCTAAACGTAAAAATACCCAGAAAATCTCAAATACTGAGGGGTTTGGCATGTGAAACTCCTTATTCTTCGCCTGTGTTTTAAGCATCATGGCGTAAATTCATGACAAAAACCGTGATAACCCGCAAAATTCGCGGTTTTTCTTTCCGCTATTCGGTGCTAAGGTGTGCGGTTTTACAGAACACTTGTTCCCACGCGCCCTGAGGCTGTAAAAGAACTCCATTTTTGCACTGTTTGACAACGAAGAATCAATGACTTACAAGCGAAAAATAGGCGTTTTTGCCAGTTCTTTTACAGCATCGCTTTGCGTGGGAATCCGTTTCGGCGCGCCTGCGCCGTGTGCTGGCACTTTAGTTTGATCTGTTTATCCACTTTCTACGATACTTCGTGACGCAGGCGCGTCAAGACTTGCTCGCCCTGCGTGGGAACCCGTAACGGCGCGCCTGCGCCGCGTCTTGGATGCTGATGCACGCTCATTCGTGACGCAGGCGCGTCGAAACTTGCTCCCACGCAAAGCGCGTGGGAGCCAGACAATTCAGATTTTTACTGTATCCGCCCCGCTCATCTCGGAGAATTTTATGTCGTCTGCTGCCGAATCAACCACGCCGAATGCCTTAATTGAGGAAACCAGCCCGTATTTATTGCAACATGCCTACAATCCTGTGCATTGGTATCCGTGGGGAGAACAGGCGTTGCAATTGGCGAAAACTGAAAATAAACCGATTTTGCTGTCTATCGGCTATTCTGCTTGCCATTGGTGTCACGTCATGGCGCATGAATGTTTTGAAAATGAAGAAATTGCCGATTTAATGAATGAACATTTTATTAATATCAAAGTTGACCGCGAAGAACGCCCCGATTTAGATAAAATTTACCAATTAGGCCACCAAATGCTGACCCAACGTACTGGCGGCTGGCCTTTAACCATGTTTTTAGACCCCGATGATTTACACCCGTTTTTCGGCGGCACTTATTTCCCTCCAGAACCGCGCCACGGCTTGCCTGCGTTGCCAGAATTATTGTTAAAAATTAACCAGCTTTACACCACCAACCGCGAGCAAATCCAGCAACAAAACAGCGTGATTGCTGAAGCTTACAACCGTTTAGACCTGAGCAGCGGCTCACAAGCGGGCGTGATGTTGACCACTTCGCCACTGAACGAAGCGCGGAAACAAATCGGTGATAGTTTCGACCACAAATACGGCGGTTTTACCAAAGCACCAAAATTCCCGCATTTAACCAGCATCGACCGTTTATTACGCCATTATCAAGCCACTGCCACACCAAAAACCCACGATAAAGACGGTTTAGAAATGGCCTTGTTTACCTTGCGTCAAATGGCCTTAGGCGGTTTATACGACCAGTTAGGCGGCGGTTTTTATCGTTATTCAGTCGATGAAAAATGGATGATTCCGCATTTTGAGAAAATGCTGTACGACAATGGCCCTTTTTTATGCACTTACAGCGAAGCATGGCAAGTGTTGCCTGATCCATTGTTTAAGCAAGTGGTGTTAGAAACGGCTAATTGGGTGATGCGCGAAATGCAGTCACCAGAAGGCGGTTATTATTCGACGCTAGATGCTGACTCCGAGGGTGAGGAGGGCAAGTTTTATGTCTGGTCGGTGGAGGAAGTGCAAAAATTACTGCCGCCAGAACAATTTGAAATTTTCGCCGCTTGCTTTGGTTTAGATCGAGAAGCCAATTTTGAAGGTCATTGGCATTTGCATGCCTATTTAGAGTTGGCGACTTTAGCGGAACAATTCCAAATCAGCGAAGAAGTCGCCCGCGAGCGTTTAGACCAAGCCCGCCAAACCTTATTCCAAACCCGCGAGCAACGCATTCGCCCCAACCGCGATGACAAAATTTTAACCGCGTGGAATGGGTTAATGATCAAAGGTATGGCGTTAGCCGGTCAAGTATTCGCGCAGCCTGAATATTTAGACTCTGCCAGCCGTGCCTTGCACTTTATCCGGCAAACCATGTGGCGCGACGGGCGTTTGTTAGCGACTTATAAAGATGGCAAAGCGCATTTAAATGCCTATTTAGATGACTATGCTTTTGTGTTAGATGCGACGTTAACCTTGTTGCAAGCGCGTTGGAACAGCGAAGATTTACAATTTGCGATTGAGTTAGCTGACGTGTTGTTAAATGCGTTTGAAGATAAAGAACGCGGCGGCTTTTTCTTCACTGCCCACGATCACGAGGCATTAATCAGCCGTCCACGTCCGTTTATGGATGAAGCCACCCCGTCAGGCAATGGCGTTGCCGCGTTTGCTTTGGCGCGTTTAGGCCATTTAATCGGCGAGCAGCGTTATTTAGAATCTGCCGAGCGTACCTTAAAAGCCTCGTGGGTGTCGGTGAATCAGCTTCCTTATGGTCATGGTTCATTGTTAATGGCCTTAGAAGAAGATGCCGCGCCGCCGCAAGTGGTGATTATTCGCGCTGATGCCGCACATTTGGCACAATGGCAAACCGCTTGCCAGACAGGCTTTAACCCACATCGGTTATGTGTAGCGATTCCAAGTGATGCCAGCGATTTACCGCCAGTATTAGCAGAGTTTGCGCCGAAAGGGGAGGCAGTGGCGTATATTTGCCAAGGCTTCCAGTGCTTAGCACCGGTAACAGCGTTGGAAGAATTGGGGACGGTATTGGGGCGGACGATGAATTAAGGCTAGGATGTAAAATCTATGACACTGCCAGTTTTAACGGCTTGGCAGTGTCTGATAAGCTTAGCGAGACATGATAAAAAACAGAAACACTACAAATACTTATAATTTACCTTGAAATTAAATGCACATTTTCAAAAAAAAGACTTGCGTCAGTCAATTTTTTCGATAATAATGTGTGCTTATTTCGCGGAGAGGTGGCTGAGTGGTCGAAAGCGGCGGTCTTGAAAACCGTTGAAGGCTTATACCCTTCCGTGGGTTCGAATCCCACCCTCTCCGCCACATTGTGCTTTCCCTTAAAATCTCTTTCAGGCACATTAAATGATGCCTGCCAAATACAAGAGATATAATCCCGCAATTAATAATCCCCCGCCCAACATGATAGCCAATAAAGGCATAAAAAAGACGAGAAAAGCGGTTGATACGTCTTTGAGTGCTTCTTTTAAGGTTGGATTTGCCTTTTCTTGAATTTCATCAGTTTCGCTTGATTGTGGTTTATCCATCATTATTCTCAGTGATAACAACTACAAAACGGGCACGTCTTGCATGATGAGCAAAAACATACCCTCTTTTTAGCACCTTGTCTGCAACGCGCATGCGAATATAGTAGCATGAGTCTGCATTGGGTGTTCGGTTTTGGCAACGCTTGTCGCGCCGCCTCTATACCCTCAATGCACAGCATTCACGCCGCGAAAAGACACGGCGCAAACGCTAGGGCATATTCTCAATTATGCTGACGGATTGGGTTTAACGCCTTGTGCTGAAGATTCCTCAACAGGACACGTCGTCTGTGTTTCCATCCAATCTGGTTCTTGCATATTAATGAAATCAATCAACGCTTCATCTTCAGTGTTGAGATGATTAGCACCGATGGTGAGTGATAAGCTAGGATGGGTTTCAGGCAATGCGTTAGGTACAGTGCCACATAATTGATTGTGATCTAAAAATAAGCCTTCTAAGCCTAATAACGCGCTAATATCAGGAAAATCACCTGTGATCAGGTTTTGTTCTAACGACAGATATTGCAATTGTTTTAACTGGCTTAAATCAGGTAATGGCCCTGTTAATTGGTTATAAGACAAATCCACTTC
>QKBZ01000120.1 GCA_003245895.1 Beggiatoa sp. | reverse complement strand
ACACCGTGCGTTATAGCCTCGTGCTGGTTTTACTCGCTTTCGTCACCTTAGCCATTTACTGGCAGGGCTTAAGCAGTGGCTTTATCTTCGACGATTACCCCAATTTACAAGCCTTAAGCATTCTTAACAGTGACGCGCCAAAACCATGGCTACACTTCATCGCCGAAGGTTTCTCCGGCACTTTAGGCCGCCCGCTGTCCTTATTCTCCTTCGCTTTGCAAGCCAGCGCATGGCCTGATAATCCCGCCGCGTTTAAATGGGTAAACCTTGCACTGCATTTGCTTAACGGCGGTTTATTATTCGCTTTATTGCTGCAAATCGGCAAACAGTTAAATTTAAGCCAAAATTATCGCTTTATCTTAGCCATCAGCACCGCCGCGATCTGGTTACTGCATCCGCTCAACGTCTCCACCGTGTTATATGTGGTGCAACGGATGACGCAGTTATCTACCTTGTTCAGCTTGCTGGGCTTGCTGGCCTATGTACACGGCCGCCAAGCAATCGCACAAGAACAATGGAAAAAAGGCTGGCTGTGGATGTCGGTCGGCATTGGACTAGGCGGTATTTTAGCCACTTTAAGCAAAGAAAACGGCATTTTACTGATTTTATACACCTTAGTCTTAGAATTTACCGTATTGCAAAACCTCGCTAGACCGCGCCAATGGTATTGGTGGGCGAGTGTGTTTTTATACGCACCGTTGTTCATACTCATTGTGTATTTTACTTACCGCTTTGAAGCCTTAACCCAAACCTATCAAGCCCGCCCGTTTTCGCTCACCGAACGCTTGTTAACTCAGCCGCGCGTCTTGCTCGATTATGTGGCAAAACTGCTGTTGTTGCGTCCGACCCAATTCGGCTTATTTCAAGACGATTTCCCCACCTCACACAGCGCATTGAATCCCATTAGCACTTTGCCGGTGATACTGGCATGGTGTGCCGTGATGCTCGCCGCGATTTGGTGGCGCGTGCGCTGGCCTGTGTTCGCTTTTGGCGTGCTGTGGTTCTTAGCCGGTCATGTGCTGGAATCCAGTTTTATCCCGTTATTGATGTACTTTGAACACCGTAACTATTTGCCAAGCATGGGTTTATTGTTCGCTTTGGTTTATGGCGTGGCATGGAGCTTAAACCATTTGCGCCAATCGCCTGCCTTTAAAGCCATCCTTGTACTTGGCGGTTTATGGCTTTGCGCTGCACCTTTGCTGACTTTTAACGAGGCGCGGTTATGGCATCAGCCGATTGTGCAAGCGACTGTGTGGGCGCAAACACATCCCTCCTCACGCCTTGCCCTCTACAACGCAGCGGCGGCGGTGGCAACTAAAGGGCAATATGAGGAAATGCACCGTTATTATGTGCAGTTACAACAAGCATACCCCGAAGAAGTCAGCCCACCGCTGACCATGCTCGCTGCAAGCTGTTATAGCCCACGTTTGCCCGCGCCCAATATCGCCGAATTGCTACCGTTTTTAAGCCAAGGTTTGTTGGATGCACACACGCCATCCGCCGTTTCATTTTTAGCAACGCGAGTGCTTAATCAGCGCTGTGGTGCAATGAGTGTGGATACTGTGGAACAAATCTTACAGCAACTGCTGGCGAATCCGCGTGCAACGCCTTACGCCGAGGATTTATACACTATTTATGCGCAACTGTTGGCGGAAACGCGGCGTTTTGAACCAGCGATAGAGATGTTGGATAAGGCATTGGCGATTTCTAATATTGTGCCTTTGCAATTGCAGCGGGGGGCTTGGCTGATTCAAGCAGGGCAAACGGCGAGTGCGCAACAGTATTTAACCGATTTAAAAAACGGCTGGTCATGGTGGCAATGGGAGATTTATCAGGACACTTGGCAACAATTGGCGGATTTAGCTGCTATATAAAGGATATAGACAATTATATTTTTACTGGTTCCCACGCGCCTTGAGGCTGTAAAAGAACTGGCAAAAACGCCTATTTTTCGCTTGTAAGTCATTGATTCTTCGTTGTCAAACAGTGCAAAAATGGAGTTCTTTTACAGCCTCGCCTTGCGTGGGAACCCTTTGCGGCGCGCCTGCGCCGAGTATTGGATACGGGAGCAGACGTATTCGTGACGCAGGCGCGTCAAGACGTGCTCCCACGCAAAGCGCGTTGGAGCCAGAAAAACAGGTTTTAAGCATCTCATACGGCATTTAACGTAGTTCATCTGAAAGGAGCAAAACCATGTTGATCGGCGTGCCTAAAGAAGTCAAAAACCATGAATACCGTGTCGGTTTAACCCCTAGCAGTGTGCGCGAATTGGTTGCACACGGACATCAAGTATTAGTCGAGCAATCAGCCGGTGCTGCCATCGGTATGCTAGATACCGATTACCAAACCGCTGGCGCGACCATTGTCCACTCTGCGGAAACCGTGTTTGCAGAAGCAGAGTTAATCGTCAAAGTCAAAGAGCCGCAAGCCAGCGAACGGAAATTGCTGCGAGCAGATCAAACCTTATTCACTTACTTACACTTAGCCCCCGACCCTGAACAAGCAGAGGACTTGCTCGCCAGCGGAGCTTTGTGCATTGCTTATGAAACCGTGACCGCAGAAGGCGGCGGTTTGCCTTTATTAGCCCCGATGTCAGAAGTGGCAGGCAGAATGGCAGTGCAAGCGGGCGCGATGTGCTTGGAAAAAGCGCACGGCGGACGCGGCATGTTATTAGGCGGCGTTGCTGGCGTGGCAGCGGCAAAAGTGGTGATTTTAGGCGGTGGTGTTGTGGGGCGTAATGCGGCCTTAATTGCGGTCGGCATGGGGGCAAATGTAACGGTATTAGATCGCTCTATCCCCGTGTTAAGGCATTTAGAACAACAATTTGGCAACCGTATACAAACGTTATACTCCACCCGCGACAACATCGAATCTCAAGTGTTAGCGGCAGATTTAGTCATCGGCGGCGTGTTAATCGCAGGCGCAGCAGCCCCGAAATTAGTCAGCGCGAAAATGGTTAGCGAGATGCAAGCGGGTTCAGTAATCGTCGATGTTGCGATTGACCAAGGCGGCTGTGTCGCCACCTCTCACCCAACCACACACGATGAACCGACCTTTATTGTTGATGATGTGGTGCATTATTGCGTAGCGAATATGCCGGGGGCAGTGGCACGCACGGCCACTGTCGCTTTAAACAATGCGACTTTGCCGCATGTGTTGCATTTAGCTAATTTGGGCGTTCGGGAAGCATTGCGCGTTGATCCGCATTTATGCAAGGGGCTGAATGTGTATCAAGGCAAGGTGACGTGTCAGGAAGTCGCGGATGCCTTGGGGCATCGCTATCATGATCCGCTGGTGGTGTTGTTGAATTAGCTTTTCTGGCTCCCACGCGCTTTGCGTGGGAGCAAGTCTCGACGCGCCTGCATCGCGAATCCACTTGCGCACCAGAAAATGCCTACAACACATCACTCCCGATGCCGCAACGCCTCCACCACCAACTTAAATACCGGTAAAGATTGCTGGCGACTCGGATAATACAAGTGATACCCCGAAAATGGTTGGCACCACTCATCTAACATAGAAATTAAACGGCCTGCGGCAATATGTTCTGCCACAAGGTCTTCGGGCAAATAGGCAAGGCCGAACCCTGCTAAGGCGGCTTGTAGAATGGGCTGACCACTGCTAAAAATTAATTGCCCATCCACATGCACTTTGATTTCGTGCCCGTCGCGTTCAAACTCCCACGTTAACAACTCGCCATAGGTCGGCAGACGTAAATTAATGCCAACATGCTCGGTTAAATCTTGTGGCGTTTTTGGAATGCTGCGCTGGGCAAAATAGCTGGGCGAGCCAACCACTGTCATGCGGAAATCTGGGCCAATGCGTACCGCAATCATGTCTTTTTCCACTTGATCGCCAATCCTCACCCCAGCATCATAACGCTGCGCCACAATATCAATCAGGCCATACTCCACCATGATTTCGATTTTGATGTCAGGGTATTCGCGCACTAATGGGGCTAATTTAGGCCATAAAATAGTGTCCGCTGCATGACCTGCGGTGTTAATGCGAATGCTGCCTGCGGGTTTATCCCTATATTCGCTTAACGCGGCTAATTCCGCTTCAATCTCTTCAATGCGTGGCGCGACGGTTTGCAATAAATGCTCGCCTGCGCGTGTAGGTGACACACTGCGCGTGGTGCGTGTGAGCAAGCGCACGCCTAAACGGGTTTCTAAACTGCGTATGGTGTGGCTTAACGCAGATTGTGACACGCCTAATTGCGCCGCCGCACGGGTGAAGCTGCCGACACGCGCTACCGCTAGAAAAGCAACTAAGTCGTCAAAACGTTCTCGTGGCATTTATGAATTTTTCTCATAAGTCTATGCAGATTATCCTATCTTATCATCAGCCCTAATAAGCGGTAGAGTAATCCCATCATGATTGTTCGATTGTTTGAGGAAGTTGAAGCCCATGCGTAACGCAATTAGCGAGAGTGAGCCTTTTCCGACTGCTGCCGAGACACAGCAGCCGTGGCGCGGCGTATTGCTATTATTGGCAGCCATTTTGTTACTCGCTTGCATGGATGCAACGACTAAATATCTCACCGCACAGTATGAAGTGCCGATGATTGCCGCCATGCGCTATACCGTGCATTGTGTGCTGATGATCATTATTTTGGCACCGCGCCAAGGTAAACAATTAGTAACCACACAACGTACTGGCTGGGTGTTAGTGCGTGGTGTGTCCTTAGCGGCTGCAACTTTGTTTATCGGCCTTGCCTTGCAACGTATGCCGATAGCGGAAACCACCAGTATTATCTTTTTATCACCTTTAATCGTGGTGTTGCTAGCGCGTCCATTATTAGGCGAACACATTGGTATTTTAGGTTGGGTTGCCGTCATCATGGGGTTGATAGGCACTTTGCTGATTGTACGTCCTAACAGCGGTTTAGATACCTTGGGCGTTATTTATGCCTTGGGTGCTGCCGTTGCTATGGTGGTGTACCAGTTATTGTCGCGTATGCTGGCGAGCAGCGAGCGCACTATCAGTTTGTTATTCTACGCTGCCTTAATCGGCATGTTTAGCTTTAGTTTGCTGCTGCCGTGGTTTTGGCAAGGGATTCAACCAGGCTGGAAAGATTACCTGTTATTCCTCAGCATTGGCATTTACGGTGGTTTAGGACATTTCTTATTTACTGCGGCCTATCGACATGCGCCTGCCTCGGTGTTAGCACCGATGAATTATGTACAACTTTTATGGGCAGGGCTACTGGGTTGGGTAGTGTTCCAACACGTACCGGATCAGCTTAGTATCTTAGGTATGGTTGTGGTGGCAGCTTCTGGGATTTTAATTGCCTTGAAAGCACACTTTCCGCGTTTGCAGGCAGTGCCACAATAAGTGCTTCTAATGTCAGATGACGGCTCACGCCTTGTCCGACCTACATAATCTTGACTTGTTTCAAAGCTAACCCGTTTAAAACGTGCTTGGTAAGCCTGAAATCCTATCTGGATATTGGGCGCAATAAAGAGCAGCAATAACACTGCAAAACCGCGTTGTAGCCAAGTGCCAATCATCAACGCCGGTAGGCTACACAGTGCCGCGATAGATAAAAACGCGAGCATGCCATCAGGGCTGGTGACGACTATCCCCAAAGGTGTCAGCAAAAATGCAAATTGCAGCAAGGCGGCTGAAGAAGTTTGTGCGCTGCGTTTGCGTTTAGAAACCGGTTGGCTGTTCATCGTGCGCTGTCCTGCGGGGAAATCGCGGATAATTGCCCTGTGCGTAAATCCAGTTGCATATCAGGTTGTTGCCAATACGTGTGCCCCTGTTCAGCCACAGGAATCAACACAATATCACCCTTGTGTTTTGGATTAGCAAAACGGCAATTGCAGCGATACACCACTTTATCTAATACCGGCCAAAAACCCGCCTGACGGCGAATTTCGCTGTAGTGATAGGAATGATGGCAAGATAAAGAGCCGGAGGGGGATAAACCTGCATTTAAGATATAAAAATTGCCCCCTGCGCCAGAAAAAGTGATGACTTCTGGCAAATCAAAACAAGGCGTAATTGACGCATCAAATGTAATTGCGCAGCTAGGCAAGTAGAACAACATCAGCCATAGTGTGCCGCCTGCTTTTTTGCCCCATGAGGCCGGTGTGAGGGTAGAAAAGATCAAACCCGCAGCGGGTGCCGCTAACAATAAACAGAATACGAATAACGTAACACCTTCACGCCACACAGGCAATAACACTTCATTGCCATTCAAAAGACTGAGCAACACTGCCACTACCGGCGCAAACCAGCAAATCGTTAAACTAAACCAATACGCATAAGGTTTCATAACGGCTACTCAACACAACCTGAGTTCGACGAAATATTTGTTGTAAAAACAATTGGTTTCTCGTTCCCACGCGCTTTGCGTGGGAATGCATGCAGCGGTGCAAGTCGTGGTTATAAGCGCATTCACATTCCTATACGTGCCGCTGGAGCGACACGGTATGCATTCCCATCGGGACGATGGGAACGAGTGAACACAGGTATTCTGTGCGAATTGTAGCTTTAGGCCGTTAAAAAGTTCAGTGTTAGCAGCCGTTTATAACAAAAAATTCTCAAAAAAATACGCGGCAAATTCGTGGCGGCCTTTCAAATTACTTTTGTTATAAATCGCAGTCGCTTGCTGACGCACCGTTTTTTCCTGCGTTTGGCGTGCTTCGGCAATTTCTTTAAAACTCAATCCCTTCACTAAAAATACCGCCACCGCCTGCTCGCTGGGCGTGAACTGCCACGCCTCAAATTGCTCCCGCATTGCTTCGTGATAAGCCTGCCCCGCTTGTTTCAAACGTAAGTTGGCTTGATTCAACTCCGCTTTTGCATTGGATAAGTTTGTTTGCAAAAGTTGGATAGCCGTTTGGCGACGCTGATTCTCGTAAAATAAATAGCCCAGCATCAGCAGCGAAAACAGAAATGACGTAATCTCAAACATTTCTTCAACAATCAGCAACCATGTCGGCTCAGGCCATAACTCGCTAAGCAATTCCAGCATAAATAACAAGGCATTCAAGCCCGCAACCAAAGCAACTGCAAGCAGTTGGTTTTTATTCATAACACTCGTCTCGTCCGGTGAACTGCCGTGATTTTGGCATAGGACATATGTCCTATAAGCCGTGTTTTAAGCGGTTTGTTGGATGTATGCAAACTACAATCGAGGCTAGGCTGAGCTTTTCTCAAGCTATCGTTGTGAGTTGCTAATGTCTGATGCTAACCTAGCCAGCTTAACGCTGGCTGAAGAAATGTCGTTACCTGCGACGACAACCTCTGTATTGCCGCGCAGCCGTTTTACCATTGTGCTGGGGATGTACTTCACCGCCTTGGTGTATTTTTTCCTCACCCGCTTAGTGTTGTTAAACCCGATTCATCCACCTACGCTAAACCAAAGCGATGTCAGTTTCATTTTCAGCGTGGGCTTATTGTATGACACCGTGTTCTATCTGTATGCCTTGTTGCCGGTCACTTTCTACTTATGGTTAATGCCGCAACGGATTTGGCGCAGTCGTTGGCATCGTTACTGGTTGCATTTGCTGATATTTGCCACGGTGTACGGATTAGGCTTTATTGCCCTTGCCGAGTATTTGTTTTGGCAAGAATTTGCGGTGCGTTTTAACTTTATTGCGGTGGATTATCTGATTTATCGCCGTGAAGTGACGGACAATATTAACCAATCTTATCCCGTCGCTTGGTTATTAGGTGGTTTAGTGCTGCCGACTTTGTTCGTCAGTTGGTTGCTAAAACCGGCTGTGTTTGCAGCGACAAAAGGGCAAGAGCGTTTTCGCCAACGCGGTTTGATGTTTGCGTTAAATGTGTTGGTGGCAGCCGCCTGTATTTACGGCATAGGCCAAGGTTTCCGCGAGCATCGGGAATCGGTACCCGTGCGAGAATTAGGCAGTAATGGGCCTTATCAATTCGTCGCTGCGTTTCGCAATAACCAATTAAATTACCGCGAGTTTTATCAATTAGGTGATGACAAGGTATTAGGTCAGGTCTTGCGACAACAATTACAAATTACGCAACCGCCTAGCCCACAACAGGCGAATTATGACATCACGCGCCAAGTGACCGCAGAGGGTTCGCCTAAGCCTTATAACATCATGTTAATCATGGTGGAGTCCTTATCCGCAGAGTTTTTAGGTGCGTTTGATGCTAAACAACGCGGTTTAATGCCTGAACTGGATAACATCGCCAAGCAAAGCATATTTTTTGAACACTGCTATGCCACCGGCACACGCACCACACGCGGCTTAGAAGCGGTCACCTTATCCATTCCGCCCACCCCCGGTCGTTCTATCGTGAAACGCATAGGCCGAGAAAGCAATTTATGGTCGTTGGGCAATGTGTTGAAGGAAAAAGGCTATGACACGCGCTTTATCTACGGCGGACGCGGTTATTTTGACAATATGAATGCCTTTTTTGCCGGTAATGGTTACGACATCATGGATCAAAGTTCCACGCCCAGTCAGGAAGTCGGCTTTGCCAATGCGTGGGGCATGGCGGATGAGTATTTGTATCAACAAGCAACCAAAGCGGCACGCGAAGCCCAGCAACAAGGCAAGCCCTTTTTCTTTCACCTGATGACCACTTCTAACCATCGACCTTACACCTATCCTGAAGATCGGGTCAGCATTCCTTCTGGCACAGGCCGCGAGGGTGCAGTGAGTTATACCGATTGGGCGTTAGGCGACTTTTTCCGTCGTGCGCAAGGTGAAGCGTGGTTTGATAACACCTTGTTTGTGGTGATTGGCGACCATACCGCAGGCGGCGCGGGTAAATTAGATTTACCACTGTCTCGCTACCATATCCCGTGGCTAATTTACGCGCCTAAGCTGTTACCTGCGCGTGCAGTGGACTCTGTAGTCAGTCAAATCGATGTCGCACCGACCTTATTAGGCATTTTACAGCAGTCGTATCAGTCTAAAGCGTTTGGACGCGATGTGTTGCATCCGGTTGACGACGTGCCAGAACGGGCACTGGTTGCAACTTATCAACGCTTAGGCTATTACACAAAAGGCCAGTTAACCATTTTAGAACCGCAACAAGGTGTGGTGCAGCATTTAAACCCTGAATCGGAGCATCCGCAAGTGGTTATACCCGCAGCAGATGATGTTAATTTGTTGATAACTGAGGCGTATTATCAGGGGGCGGATGTGGTGTATAGCCAAGGGTTGGATGCTTGGCGGTGAGTGTATAAATTAACGCATTCCCAGCAACCAAAGCGCTGGGAATGCATGCTAAGTTGCTTTTGCAGCATAAATCAATTTAAAACAATGGTTTGCAATCAAAAAGAGATGTTTGTGTGTAGCAAAAATACGAACAACTTACCTTTTGGTAATTTTAGGGCCAATGTACACAATTTTAATTTTTTGTTGATTTTTAGGACGAGGCCATTGGAAATGAATACGAAACTGTGGAGTTTTTATTTTGCCATGCCAAGGACAGAATATTTTTTGTGAAGGATCGCAAGGGTCGTTGAAAGAAAGTTCTTGTTTAAAATGATTTTTTTCATCCGTAGAACTATCTGTAAACCATGCCTTTTTACCATTGAAGTGCTGCTCAAATAATGCTGTGCCAACATCAGACAAACCACCATATTCATCACTTTCATCTACTAAGCGTTGCAATACCGTTAATAGTTCAAAGGCACGTTGGCAAACATAACGACTGAAAGGATGCGGGCGAAGGATTGTTATCATCTCTTCAGCAAAAATCAAATTAGTAAACTCTTGCTGTGCCGCTTGCAACATCTCTAACCAATTTTTAGGCACTGGCTGAAGAGATTGAGCTATTTTTGCTAAATCGGACAACTGCCAAAAGTTATGAATGGCTATTTGCCCAAAATCTAATTCTGGTTCACGCCAACCATGTTGTACCTGTAATGGCGTACACTCAAAATTGTGATTGTCAAAGCTAAAACTGGCAACTTCTCTGCCTAACAGTTGACGACGGCAGGCTTCTCCTAAGCCTTGTTCTGTTACATCTTCAGTGTTAAAGGTAAAGAAATCGTTTGCTACTTCAGCACGATTATCATCCCAAAAAGGCCCCGATTTGCTTAACCAGTTCAAAACTTGCTGTTTAAACAGCCGGTTAGGATGTTTCAATATCAGTTGCTGTAAGTTATAGCCAGCATGCACAGGACGCATTCCTAAAGTACGAGAACAGAAAAAGTTTTCTCGTAATGCTTCATGTTTTATACGCAGTTTTAAGAAGGTTTCTAAAGTCGCATAAAAGGCTTCAGGGTCGGAAAACTGCCCTGCCAATGATAAATCATTAAAATGCAACTCCATGCTTTATAAGTAATTGGACAATTTTATGCAAAACTTACAGCTTTGATATTACTGTATTTTTACTGCTTCAAAATGTCAATTAATTAAATCTTGTTACTTATCCATCCTGCAAGGATAGCAAGGTCTTTCTCTGATTGATCAAAAAAGCCTGTCGGCCATTCGCTAAAGTTGCCTTGTGTATCGACTTGAGGGGAAATAACAGGACTTTCTATTGATTGAGTGAAAAAATGTATTTGCGTTTGTTCAGGACTAATTACACCTTCGCGTAGAGCTAGGCGAATACCATTTAAAACATGATCGCTATGGGTTTCAATTAAGATTTGGACACCTGCTGCGGCCATTGTCGCTAAAAAGCGTCCAATTTGAGATTGTCCCATTGGATGTAAATGTGCTTCTGGGCTATCAATAATCAGTATTTGTGAGGGTTGCGCGAGCAAGCCAGCCACTAAGATGGGAAAGGCGTAGGTTAAGCCATAACCAATATTAGCAGGTCGTCGCCATTCAGTATTCCCAATACGCAGTTCTAAACGGGTTAAACTGGTTTGTGGGATTGCTTGTACATTCACCTCTGCATTAGGAAATAAGGTGCTAGCCCATGCATTAAGCTGTAAACGAGGCACCGGAGAGGTTGTAGATGGGTGGCGACGTGCTGAGTCAATATCTGCTAGATCAGATTGCAAAAACCACCAAGGTGCAAATTCACCTTGTAAACCAACGTCTGCATAAACTGGTTCTGAATCTTCAGGCGTTGGAAAAACTTCTGCTGTGCCTAAACGTACTGCACTTAAAAAAATTGTTTGGCCTAGCTGTGTTATCAAACTATGTACGCTGGCAGGAATATCGGATGTTGTGGGTAATAAATGATTGAGTTCTGTTACAGGCAGGTTATTAGCTTTGTTACCCGTAGCAGTAGAAAAATCAATGGCTTTAATTTTAAGCGAACGCCCTTCACTGCGGTTTTCAGCATGTAGTTGCCAGAGTAGTTTAGCTTCGTTACTTTCAACGCCTAAGCTAAGTTTTTTGGTTTGTGCTTGCTCTTTTAAAACTTCACTAGGTGTGCCAAGACGTACTAATGGGCCATTTAATGCCAGTTCTACACTGCGCCCACCCGCACGTAATGCTTGGGCAGGTAATAATAAGGTTTGTAAGCTCGTTGATTTACCCGCACCATTAAATCCCGTTAAAACAGTGAGGGGTGCCAGAGGCAAGGAAAGCGCATCAAAACATTTGAAGTTATTTAAATGTAGAGAAGTTAACACGCGATGACCTCTTGAAATGCCGTACGCGCTAGGTGAAAACGTGTTGCAACTTGTTTTGTGCTATTAGTGGAATAAGAAATGGCGTGATTAAACTCGTCATTATTAAGCAATTTGATCATTGCTTGATGTAAAATTTCTTTATGCGATAAAACATTTTCTAATTGAGAGAACAAGACAGAACACACATCAAATAAAGCAATATTAATAACAGAGCGCCCCGCAGTATCATTTGCAATGGACTTACGAAATGAGTGTTTACCAAAAAGGACATTATTATGTTGTAAACTACGCTGAAAGTCATGTGTTAACGCATCCAGCTCAGCATTACTTAAACTATTCATCCGTTCTAACGTATCTGCCAAGAACTGATCCATGTCTCCTTTGTATTTTGTTTCACCTAATAGTTTAAATGCACAAAAGCGATTAATGGCTTCTCGGTCACGCATTAATTTACTATTTAGAGAACCACCTGTGACTGTTAAAAAAAATCTGTTTTCAGCCATATCATGCAACCATAAGGTTGCTTGACCATTATAAAGACAGTTGCGCATTTGTTGTCGTGTCAATGGCACCCCACTATTAACACGTTCAAAAATATCTAATTTAGCACGCTCTGGAGCCTTAGCATCTAAGATATAAAGTGTTAGTTGTGTATCCTCAATACGTTCTTGTAGGTTAAGAGGCAAATCTTCAAAACGCTTTCCATGTAATGCATGCGGGGTTTGTGCAACATCATTATTTAAGTTTAAGGGGAAACTACCATTTAAGAAACGTTGAAAGGTGGTTAAGCGTTGTAAACCATCAACGACAATGATTTGTCCATCTTTAGCCTCTGCTACATAGAACACAGGCAAAGGTATACGCATTAAACAAGATTCAATTAAACGGGATTGTTGAACTCCAGTCCACACAAAGACCCGTTGAAAGTCAGGATTAAGATTATAACGTCCACTTTCAATACGTCTAACAACCTCACTCACAGTACGTTGCTCTGTACGTACAAATACAGAATCAAGTGGGTACTCCCCCCAACCTGTAGATGAATCAATATCCAAACCTTCTAAACTTTCTTCCTCAGCATTTGCAGTGAGACTTATCATCACATCCTCTATTTAATAAATCTGTCCTTATTCAATCGCGACACTAATGCTTAGCCGCCAACTCCATAATCGCCAACTCTTCCGAGTTCAGCAATTTATCTATCTCCAGCACAATCACCATCTTATCGCTGACTGTCGCCAAGCCTTTGATAAACTCGATGCTGATTACGCTGCCGAAATCCGGTGGCGGTTTGATTTCAGTTTCGGTGACATCGTATACATCGGATACGGCATCGACCACGATACCCATGATGCGCTCTCGACCATTGCTCGCCAGCACTTTGACCACTACGACTACGGTCATTTGACCATAATCCAAACGATCTAAACCGAAACGTAAGCGTAAATCGATGATGGGCACGATGGTGCCGCGTAAGTTAATCACTCCGCAGATGTAATCCGGCGTGTTGGGGATGACCGTGACTTTGCTCCAGCCTTTAATCTCTTGCACGCGCAGAATATCAATCGCGTATTCTTCAGTAGCTAACACAAATGTTAAATATTTGCTGGCTGCCACTTGTTGAGTATTAGTGTTGATACTCATAACCGGACTCCTGCACAAAATGGCGCGGTGGGAATAAAGCGGCTTTGTGTTGGGTGTGACTGAGTTTGATTAAGCCTGCTACATCCAGAATTAAGGCCACACTGCCATCGCCTAAAATAGTCGCGCCTGAAATGCCCGCGACCGATTTATAATTGCTTTCTAAACTTTTAATGACAATTTGTTGCTGTGAGAGCAGTTCATCGACAAATAAACCAATTTTTTGTCCGTCACCTTCTACGATGACTAATAAACCCTCTTCTAAGCGCGTTGCGGCGTTTTGAATGCCAAATAAATCGTATAAACGCAGCACGGGGATGTATTCATCGCGTAGTTTATACACTTCCGCTTTGCCCGCCAATGAATTGACTTGTTTTAAGCTGACGCGCAAGGATTCCACAATCGATAACAGGGATAAAATATAAATTTCTTGCCCTACACGCACCAATTGTCCGTCTAAAATGGCTAAAGTTAGCGGTAAACGGATGTTAAAGGTCGTGCCTACGCCTTCGTGTGAGTTAATCTCTATCGAACCACCTAAAGCACGAATATTCCGTCGCACCACGTCCATGCCAACACCACGACCGGATAAATCGCTGATCTGCGAGGCGGTGGAAAAACCAGGATGGAAAATGAACTCGTATAATTGCTCGTCGCTGATCACTTCATCAGGACTTAATAAACCTAAAGTGATCGCTTTTTGCCGAATGCGCTCCATGTTAAAACCTGCACCGTCATCGCTGATTTGAATCATGATGTTGCCGCCTTGGTGGAAAGCGTGCAAATGCAGCAAACCTTTTTCCGCTTTACCTGCGGCGCGACGTTCTGCCGGTTTTTCAATGCCATGATCCAAGGCATTACGCACTAAATGCACCAGCGGATCGCTCATTTTTTCTAATACGGTTTTATCCAATTCCGTATGCTCACCCGACATCCGCAATTCCACTTTTTTACCTAAAGACACGCTTAAGTCATGTACTAAACGCGGGAAGCGGTTAAAGGAATAGCTGATCGGTAACATGCGGATGCGCATTACGCTTTCTTGCAATTCGCGAGTGTTGCGCTCTAATTGTGCTAAACCGTCGCGTAATTGCATTAATTTGCTTAAATCAAAGTTTTCGCTGACTTGATCTAGCATGGATTGCGTGATCACTAACTCGCCGACAATATTGATTAAATCATCAATTTTATCGATGCTCACGCGGATAGAACTGGCTTCAGCACTTTGAGCATGTGAGCCGCCGCTTGCATGCGGTTTATGTTCTGTGGTGTCGGCATCGACAATTGGCGCGTGTAAAGCCGCTTCATGTGCCGCATACACCACATCTGCCGCCGTCCGAGTGCTTGTCGATTCAGGCTCGGCTTCAGAGCTGCTTTCTGTGCTGACCTCTGTTTCTACAACAGGTGCTTCACTGTCTACGTTGGCAACAGGAGTGGGTTCTATTTCTGTGACAGTCGGTGGCGTACCAGTGCTGGCTTCTGTTTCAAGTGATGTTGTGTCGCTGACTTCTTCCGCTAAAGTAGTGCTTTCTGTCTCAGTGCTAACAATTTCAGCACTGGCTTCATCGCTATCACTTAAGCAAGTAATCGTTAACTCACAATCGCCTTCAACCCATTCAAAAATTTCTTCAATCTGCGCTTTCGACACCACACCCGTTAGCGTCAATGTCCATGCTAAATAACAGTTTTGCGGGTTTAATTCAGTAAACGAAGGCAAATTGGCTAAATGCGGTTGCACAGTTAAAGTGCCTAACAAAGCCAATTCGTTGAATAAATTAATCGGATCATTGCCGGTTTTCAGCAAATCTTCATAAGGTTTAAATTCAATCAGCCATTCTTGCTCGACTGCTTCGGCGGCCTTCTCCGCACTGGCTTGCGACCCACTTGCAGCAGGTGCCGTGTTAGTCGTGTCCACGGACTCAGCTTGCGACTCCTTTGCGGGCGCATCCTCTAAAAAGGGAGCGGCTAAAGGCTCTGCTAAAAAGCTTTGCAAACTGTTTAAACAGATTTGGATAGACTCGGCATCGTCTTCAGCATCGTTTTGCAAATTGGTCAACATCATGCGCAACACGTCTACCGCTTGCAACAAAGTGTCGATCATATTTTGCGTGACGATGTGTTGCCCGCTGCGAATCTCGTCTAATAAAGTTTCTGCTGTGTGGGCAAAATTAATGACGCGCTCAAACTTAAAAATGCCTGCGCCGCCTTTGATGGAATGCACCACGCGGAAAATACTATTGATTAAATCTTTATCCGCTTCACCGACTTGCAAATCTAATAAATTAGATTCCATCGTATCCAGACTTTCAAAACTCTCTTCAAAAAAGAGTTGTCGTACCTCTGTCATATCAATGGACATAAGCAATTACCCCAGTACTTTGCGGACGGCAGCCAATAATTTATCAGGATCAAACGGTTTAGAAATCCAGCCAGTCGCCCCTGCTGTTTTAGCTTCTTTTTTGACTTCTGGATCAGTTTCAGTGGTGAGCAATAAAATGGGTTTAAATTGGTAATCAGGCAAGTTGCGCAACGCACGCACCAAACCTAAACCATCTAACGCGGGCATATTAATATCGGTGATGACTAAATCAAAACGGTGTTGCTTAGCTAACTCCAAGGCTTTAGAACCGTTGCTTGCTTCCTGCACCTCGTGCCGTGCCTCCGTTAAGGTATAACACAACATTTGTCGCATGGAAGAAGAATCATCACTAATCAAGATGGAAGCCATTTTTATGCCATTTAGGTTGGAGTCAAAACGGAAACGTCAAACTATCGATCAAAGCCCAAGTATGGCTATGTATAGAAAATATGGGCTTAATCATAAGGTATCCCTTGTTGCTGAGTAAACAGCTTACCTTAAGTTTATTGCGTTACGCTTGAGAAATTGCCACAGCAAAACCGTTTACACCATGTTTAAAACAGAGAAAATGACTAGATTACTGTTTCAACAGGTTTTAACGCTTTGAATTTAATTATAGGTGTAGTTTGTCTACTTAGCTTTTTAAGTCATGTGTCTTGATTAAAACACACTCGATTTTTGACACAATGGTATAAACTAAGGAGAGTTTTTAATTTGACATAATCTCATGTTCTGATGTTTGTACAATTAAGTATTGTTTTAACGAGACGAATAGTTTTTTTATCACAAAAATATGCCCTTATATTGTCACCTATTCCGTATTAAGCAGTATTTTAATTGCAAAATATGGGCTTATCGTTTTAGGAGTTGCTAGATGAGTGCGTCCGCTGATTCATCTGCCGTATCATCCTCGCCCGCATTTAACTTGCCTGAGCAGTTAACAGTCTTAAATCATGTTTCCGTGCCCATTTTCGTGCGCACCAAAGCACATTGTTGGGTGTTCATCAATGATGCCGCTTGCCAGTTCTTAGGACAAACCCGCAGTTTTTTTCTAGGCAGACACGACCAAGACTTATTTCCACCTTTACAAGCGCAAGCCTTACAACAAGGTGATAGCGAATTATTACAAAAAAACGACACTAAAATTGCCATTCACGCCAGTTTAACCGTGCGCGGGCGACAACAAAGTATCGCAATTGAAAAAAGTTTATACCACTTTGAGACATCCTCAACAGAGGCTTATTTTATTTGCGAAATTAAAACCACACACAATAGCGTGGTCACTGACAGTGCTCAGCAAGCCTTGCAAGTGAGCGAAGCCCGTTTAAATAGCTTATTAAACAATGCAGCGGTCGGTGTCGCCTTGCTAAATCGGCAAGGGGCTTATGTGCATTGTAATGATAAATGGGCGCGCATGTTGGGTTATTTGCCTGCGGAACTGTTTGAGCGCAAATATACTGAATTACTACATGAAGCCGATTTGATTTTACATCAAGCCCGTTTTCAGCAATTAGTCCTGCGGCAGTTCACAGAATATCAGCTTGAACAGCGTTTGTTTTGTAAAGATCAGCATTATTTGTGGGCAGATGTTTGGCTGTCCAGTCTGCCGATGGAAAATACACCAGAACCATTTGTTGCCATTGTCATTGCTATCGATATATCCAAGCGCAAATTAGCGGAACAAACGATACAAGAACGCGAAGCCCGTTTGCGTAAAGCACAGCAAATTGCGCGTTTAGGGACGTGGGAATGGGAATTATCACAAAACTTGATGGTGTTGTCTGAGGAGTTATGTGAGTTTTTAGGTTTAGTGTTTACCAATTATAAACGCCCCGCCACCACGCTTTATAACAGCATTCATGTCGATGACCGCGACACAGTACAGTATAAAATCTTATCGGCAATTCAACACCATACTGATTGCGAGGCAGAGTTTCGTGTGGTGCAGCCTGATGGCGCGGTGCGTTTTTTACACGCGCATGCCAAAGTGGTATATGACCGCGCCGGACATGCCGAGTATTTATTCGGCATTGCGCAAGACATCACCGAGCGTAAATCCATCGACATCGCCTTGCATGAAAGCGATCAATATCGCCATCGCCTGATTGAAGAAGCCTTAATTGGTTTGGCCTTAACCCGTTTAGATGGCTCATTTATCGAGGTCAACTCCGCTTTTGCCCGCATGTTGGGCTATAGCCCTGAAGAAATCACCAGTCGTTTAAGCGATTGGAAATTAACCCCACCCAGTTATTTAGAAGCCTTGCGTGAGCAACAAGCCTTATTGCAGAAAAATGGCCGTTATGGCCCTTTTGAGAAAGAGTATTATCATCATAATGGGCATTTAGTGCCTGTGCGCATTTCTGGGGTATTAGTTGAGCGTAATAACCAGCCCTTTATTTGGCATAACGTAGAGGATATTACCGAGCAACGCCAAGCTGAGAACCGCTTAAAAAACATTAACACTATTTTAAATCAGTTTAAAACCACGTTAGATATGACCTTAGACTGTGTGTTTATGTTTTATTTCCGCAGCATGCGCTTTTTTTATGCCAATCAAGGCGCGTTAAATATGCTGGGCTTTAAGCGTTTAGAGTTGTTTGCCCGCACGCCGGTTGATATTGATGCACATTTGGATCAAAGCGAATTCCGTAACATGATTAATCCTTTGATGGCAGGCAGTTTGCCGTCATTAACTTTTGAGACGGTATATGTGCGCAAGGATGAAAGCTTAATTCCGGTCGAGGTGTTTTTACAATATATTCAAGTCACTGGACAAGCAGGCCGCTTTGTTGCCATCGTGCGCGATATTTCAGAGCGTAAGCAGGTTGAGGCGCGGTTACAAAAAGCCAAAGATGCGGCGGAATCAGCCAACCGCGCCAAAAGCACCTTTTTAGCCAATATGAGTCATGAATTGCGCACGCCGTTAAATGCGATTTTAGGTTATGCGCAAATTTTTCAGCGTGATAATACGCTGTCTGACGCGCATAAAGAAGGCATTAATATTATTCAGCGCAGCGGTGAATATTTATTAACCTTAATTAGTGATGTATTAGACTTATCTAAAATTGAAGCGGGCGCAATTGATTTAAATCCGGCGCATTTTCACCTTGCTCAGTTTTTAAATAGCTTGGTGGATTTGTTTCGCATTCGTGCTGAGCAGAAAAATATTAAGTTTATTTATCAGGCTTCTAATGAGTTGCCGAATGTCGTGTGTTTAGATGAAAAGCGTTTGCGGCAGATTTTGATTAATTTATTAGGCAATGCGATCAAGTTCACTGATAAAGGTAGCGTAGTCTTTTCCGTGCGTTATCAGCAGCCTAAGTTATATTTTAAAGTCGCCGATACAGGGATTGGCATTGCTACCAGTGAAATGGATAAGATTTTCTTACCGTTTCGTCAAGTGGGGGCGCAGCGTTATAAGTCAGAGGGGACGGGCTTAGGCTTAGCGATTAGCAAACGCTTAGTGGATCGCATGGGGGGCTTGCTAGAAGTCAGCAGTTTATTAGGTGAGGGCAGTATCTTTTTACTGGTGTTAGATGCGCCTGAGTCTATGGAGGAGGGGGTATTGCCGATGGTAGTCACAGAAACTGCGCCGATTATGGGCTTTCGTTCATTGAGCGCAAATACTAAGAAAAGTTATACCTTGCTGATAGTCGATGATCATCCTGAAAATTGTTTAGTGTTACAGCATTTGTTTGAGCCGTTGGGTTTTCGGGTGTTAATTGCGAATAGCGGGAAATCAGCGTTAAAGTTGGTAGATAAGCATACTATTTCCTTGATTATCATGGATTTGATTATGCCTGAGTTAGATGGTTTCGCCACCACACGTGTATTGCGCGAGCATTGGACAACAGAGCAGTTGCCTATTATCGCTTGTTCTGCAAGTGCGTTTGATTATCACCAAGAGCAGAGTTTAACGGCGGGTTGTAATGCGTTTATCCCAAAACCGATTCAAGCCGAGCCATTGTTAAATTTAGTGGCGCAGTATTTAGAGTTAGATTGGATTCGGGAGACTGCTGCTAAAACGCATGAAGTTGAGGCTGAGGGGGAAGCGATTAAGGCAAATCCAGAGGATATTGCACAGTTGCCACATCCTGATAAGGCTAATTTAGAGGCGTTGTTAGATTTAGCCATGCGCGGCAATGTGCGCGGAATTACCAGTTTTATTGACAAGTTAGTCAGTGATCATCCTGATTATCAAGCGTTTGGCCAAAGTTTGCAGCAGTTGGCTAAGCAGTATCAGTTAAAGCAAGTGCGTCAGGTGTTGAAGTTGTTGTTGGATAAGTAGGGTAAAGGTTTCTACACAAATAATGCGTTCCCACGCGCTTTGCATCACTGCCATTAAATTAAGGTTATTGTAGGGTTTGCGCCGCGTCCTTTTGCGGTGCGAACGCGGAGAAGTCTGCATGATGTTAGAACTTCTCCGCGTGCGCAAAATGCCGAGAAAGTGTATGGCGACATGCAAGCTCAGTGGCGGCATTATGCACACCCTACACACGAGAAAACGTCTTATCTGAACCTACCAAAACTACCCCTAATGGGAATTTGAAACCTGAAGCCAAAACAGTTTGGCAACGCTTCCAAGTGTGCTTTCTACCCCTAATGGGAATTTGAAACAATTAATAAAATTCGCATGCTGTGGAAAGCACTAGCACTTTCTACCCCTAATGGGAATTTGAAACCGCGTATTGCGATACCTCGTGGTTGACCACTATACCCTTTCTACCCCTAATGGGAATTTGAAACAAAATCAAGGTTCAACTTCTGATAGCGTTGTCGGTTCTTTCTACCCCTAATGGGAATTTGAAACCAGCAATATCTTACGGGTACGCAGTGTAACCAGTCTTTCTACCCCTAATGGGAATTTGAAACGCAAAAACTTATCTATCTGACTACCAGAACAACGACTTTCTACCCCTAATGGGAATTTGAAACTATTACGCGACGTTGTCACTCATTAGCCCTGAAGCCTTTCTACCCCTAATGGGAATTTGAAACAGGTGCTGTGCCGAGGCCATGCGTTGCGCCGGTAATCTTTCTACCCCTAATGGGAATTTGAAACCAGCAAATGAAAGATTTAGAAAAGAACGCTGAAAAACTTTCTACCCCTAATGGGAATTTGAAACCTGTGTCCGCAACCACCTGTTGCCGCTGTACATAAAGGTCTTTCTACCCCTAATGGGAATTTGAAACCAGAATGCTAGTGCAGTGTATAACGTGCTTTGGTCTCTTTCTACCCCTAATGGGAATTTGAAACTTAACGCCAAACGCAAGCTATACGCTCTCCTTGTGTCTTTCTACCCCTAATGGGAATTTGAAACTGGGGTTTCTTGCAACTCCTTTGGGTGTTGCGCTGATCTTTCTACCCCTAATGGGAATTTGAAACCGGCACGCTAAAAACCAAAATCAATGGCGATAGTCTTTCTACCCCTAATGGGAATTTGAAACAACTAAGGTTGATGCGTCTGTGGTGTCGGAGGTTTACTTTCTACCCCTAATGGGAATTTGAAACTTGCTGGCAATATCCGGTTTGATGCTGAGCAAAGCCTTTCTACCCCTAATGGGAATTTGAAACATCACAGCCCCGACGCGCACGCGCTACCGAAAAAGTCTTTCTACCCCTAATGGGAATTTGAAACCAAATCAGCCTGTCCTTAAATTCAATTCTGGCGGCTTTCTACCCCTAATGGGAATTTGAAACCGCCAACTATGACTATGAGCGTAACGAAATCAGACTTTCTACCCCTAATGGGAATTTGAAACCACTGTCTGCCCATGATCGCCACGCTAACTTTGCTCTCTTTCTACCCCTAATGGGAATTTGAAACCAAATCCACCTTTTACACTGCATTGGCGGTAGCTCTTTCTACCCCTAATGGGAATTTGAAACTCATGATCGTCGCTAACCAAATCAATAACGCTGTTACTTTCTACCCCTAATGGGAATTTGAAACTCCTCAGCTTGTGCCAATAGCTGATAAAGGTCATCCTTTCTACCCCTAATGGGAATTTGAAACAGCTACATTTTATTCTATGCCACCAACTTTGCAGCACTTTCTACCCCTAATGGGAATTTGAAACGTGGCGATTTAGCAAAAGTTGAAGAACTTTACGCTTTCTACCCCTAATGGGAATTTGAAACCTACAATTAAGCGTCGCAAAGGAATACATGCAAAAACTTTCTACCCCTAATGGGAATTTGAAACCAAATTAGCCGATTTAATCAATACCTTTAAAGATCTTTCTACCCCTAATGGGAATTTGAAACGTGTATCACTAAATCCGCCAACCGCATGTTTATGCAGCTTTCTACCCCTAATGGGAATTTGAAACCAGCGCAACAGAGGAATCAACTAAAGCCACTGATGATGCCTTTCTACCCCTAATGGGAATTTGAAACGCCTGTATTGCAGCATTAAACAAAAAACTGCTCAGTCTTTCTACCCCTAATGGGAATTTGAAACAACTCGGCAGATGAATTGCCATTTATTTCAATTTTCTTTCTACCCCTAATGGGAATTTGAAACTTGATAAACACCTATCAACCGATATATATTTCTTACTACTTTCTACCCCTAATGGGAATTTGAAACATGTTGTTTAGTTCTGCCTGTGGCGTGTTTGGATACTGCTTTCTACCCCTAATGGGAATTTGAAACTTTCATAAGTCAGGCGCGAGCGGCGATGGCCTTGGTCTTTCTACCCCTAATGGGAATTTGAAACGCCAGAACCTGCAAAACCCGCTTGAAGGTGCATCAATCTTTCTACCCCTAATGGGAATTTGAAACTAATGGAGTGTAGGTGGTGTGGATTATTAACGAGGTCTTTCTACCCCTAATGGGAATTTGAAACGCAGAAGAAGTTTTAAAATAAATGCTAATAACTGGGTCTTTCTACCCCTAATGGGAATTTGAAACATGTAACCTTAAATCAGACCATTCCACAAATGAAAGTACTTTCTACCCCTAATGGGAATTTGAAACTTAACTTGCTGGTGATTTGGTCGGAACTAAAAACACTCTTTCTACCCCTAATGGGAATTTGAAACCGCAGCGGAACCACGCTCACCATGCAGATGTTAAGCTTTCTACCCCTAATGGGAATTTGAAACACAAATAATGAAGTTGCTAAGGCATTTGATGAGAATAACTTTCTACCCCTAATGGGAATTTGAAACTCCATTCCATGCACTTAGTCACCATCCAGACTAACCCAAGCCACAAAAAGCACGCTTGTAAACCATTGATTTCTCGTTCTGGACACAGCCTAAGCAACTTCGATCCCCTAGCGTTTTCACACAACCGAGGGTCGAAGTTAAAAAAACTATAACACATCACCCTCAAAAACCACCATCCAAAAATAACAAAAACTCACCCATTTCACACCACAAGACACCTAAAAAAACACGCTATACTATAGCGTTTTGACTCAGTAACGTGGATAGCTTTTTATGACAAGAATGCTGGTTAGACCACCTAAATCCATCCTGCGCGGCGTTGGGCGTGCTATCGCGGATTATGACATGATTCGAGACGGCGACCGTCTACTGCTCGGCGTGTCAGGTGGTAAAGACTCACTCTCTTTGCTGCACATTCTGGCGCACTTAAAACGCCACGCGCCAATACACTTCGACCTTGCCGCGCTCACCGTAGACCCACTGATCCCAGGCTTTGACCCCAGCATATTAAAACCTTACTTAGCGGAATTAGACATCCCCTATTTCTACCGCACGCAACCCATTATGGAAGAAGCGCAGCAGAACATAAAAGGCAGCTCTTTTTGCGCCTACTGCTCACGCATTAAACGCGGCATCATGTACACCACTGCCCGCCGAGAAGGCTATAACGTGCTGGTGTTAGCGCAACATTTAGACGACTTGGCAGAAAGCTTTTTAATGTCTGCATTCCACGGCGGACGTTTAAACACCATGAAAGCGCATTACACCAACGATGCCGGTGATGTGCGCGTAATTCGCCCACTGGTTTATGTGCGTGAACGTCAAACCGCCGCCTTTGCCCAAGAAGCAGAATTGCCAGTCGTACCAGACAGTTGTCCGGCCTGCTTTAGCAAACCAACGCAACGCATGCACATGAAAGAACTGTTAGCAGCCCAAGAACGTGACTATAAAAACGTATTTCAAAACTTGTTGCACACCATGCGCCCATTAATGCGCAGTGACACCGCTTATGCCATATCCGCCGCCAAACCATTTGGCGCAGCCAATACCCAGCAAAAGGAAGTTGCCGAGGTGGTAGACGATGAGTAAAAAAGCCATTGTATTAGTTTCAGGCGGTTTAGACTCCGCGACTGTGTTAGCCATTGCCAAAGCAGAAGGTTACGAATGTTACGCCTTAAGCTTTGACTACGGACAACGCCATAACGCCGAGTTGCAAGCCGCTGCACAAATCGCCAGCCGTTTCGGTGCGGTAGAACATAAAGTGATTCGCTTAAACTTGGATAGCATCGGCGGTTCTGCCTTAACCGATAGCAATATCGCAGTGCCAGTCGATGGCGTGAGCGATAGCATTCCAGTGACTTATGTCCCTGCCCGCAACACGGTATTTTTATCACTGGCCTTAGGCTGGGCTGAAGTGGTGGGTGCGCTCGATATTTTTATCGGCGTGAATGCGGTGGATTATTCCGGTTATCCTGATTGCCGTCCGGCCTTTATCAGTGCCTTTCAACAGTTGGCGAATGTGGCAACTAAAGCAGGTGTAACGGGTTCACAGTTTCAAATTCACACCCCGCTGATTGATTTGCATAAACACGAAATCATTGCTCGCGGCTTGGAATTAAGCGTGGATTACGGCTTAACCGTGTCGTGTTATCAAGCCAATGCGCAAGGGGAAGCCTGCGGCGTGTGTGATGCGTGTCGTTTACGCGCGGCAGGTTTTAACGCCTTAACCGTAACCGATCCCACACGTTATGCCTAAACGCCCGCAACGCGCGAGTGCCAAGGGCTTGCAAAACAAGCCCTTCACAGGGCAAAACAGCGCGTAAGGTTTAAGCCTTAAGCGGCGACCGCTTGCGCTTGGTTTTGAGTTGATAAATGTGCGCGGTCAACAAAATGTTTCATATAGCGTTGTTGCAAGTTCGCCATATCTAACAGAATGAACAAATCAGCCACTTTAAAATCAGCATCCCAACACGGCGCACCACAGACTTGCGCACCTAAGCGTAAATAAGCTTTTAACAGTGCAGGGACGGCAATTTCACTGTCTGTTGCAGACAGGTCGGCAGGACGTGGGCGCAATGCCACACGCGGCGTGACTTGTAAATGTTCTGCCACTAAGTAGCGTTGTTGTAAACGCTCAAACAAGGCATTTTCATAGTCATTTGACATCGGAATGCTGGCGCAACCCATTAAATAGTCAAATTTTCCCATGACCATAAATTGCGCCAAGCCTGACCACAGCAAGCCTAAAACATGACCATTACGGAAATCTGCATGCACGCAAGTGCGCCCAATTTCCATGATGCGGCCTGATAAACGCAAAATCGCGTCTAAGTTAAATTCAGATTCAGAATAATAGCTGCCTGCTTGCGCCACATTGTCGCTGGTTAAAATGCGGGTGCAGCCAATGACACGCTGAGTCGAACGCTCGCGCACTAATAAATGATGACAAAAGCCGTCATAGTGATCGATGTCATAGAATTCGTGTGTGCTATGCAGTGTTGCCCCCATTTCTTCGGCAAACACTTGATAGCGCAGGGCTTGTGCTTGGCGTATCTCATCCTGAGTGTTCGCCAAGTGAACATAATAATTTTGCTCCGTCCTCGTTTCTAGCCGAATGGCTGCGTCTGCGTTCATGCGCGTGAACTCCTCTGCATATTCGTGATGAACGCGCAAGCCTAACAAGGGCAAATTTCAGTCAGATGACTAGCGAGTTAAGTTTCGGTGACAGACGTATGACAAAGGAGTGACGTTTTTTTTAAGTAATGATGACAGGAGAGGGATGGGTAAGTGTTTGAGCTTGAAGGATAAGCTTGTGTTGTCTCGTTCCCACGCGCCTTGCGTGGGAATCCGTAACGGCGCGCCTGCGCCGAGTGTTGGTGTTGGGTACGGGAGCAGAGAAATTCGTGACGCAGGCGCGTCTGGACTTGCTCCCACGCAAGGCGCGTGGGAGCTAGAAAACTACTCCCCAAATCCCCCGCCCCCCGGTGTTTCCACTACCAACACATCCCCCTCTTGCACCTCAACCGTCGCCACCGCTGCCAACACTTCGCGCTTACCATTCACCCGTTCCACATAATTACTACCCACTTGACCCGCAGCCCCGCCTTGTAAACCATAAGGCGGTACTTTGCGATGACCGGTAATTAAACCGGCGGTCATTGGTTCGCGGAAACGTAAACGGCGAATCACGCCATCGCCGCCGCGCCAATGACCTGCGCCGCCACTGTCTGCGCGAATGCTAAAGCCATCGACTAGCACCGGATAACGCCATTCCAGCACTTCGGGATCAGTTAAACGCGAGTTTGTCATGTGGGTATGCACTGCGCTCGCACCGTGGAAACCGTCGCCCGCACCCGCACCGCCGCAAATGGTTTCATAATATTGGTATTGCGCGTTGCCAAAGGTCAGATTATTCATGGTGCCTTGTGAGGCCGCCATTATGCCTAACGCGCCATATAAGGCATCGGTGATCACTTGTGAGGTTTCCACATTGCCCGCCACCACTGCTGCCGGTGCTTGCGGGTCTAACATTGAACCTTCAGGAATCACGATGCTTAACGGTTTTAAACAGCCTTCATTGAGCGGAATCGGCTGATCAACCAAGGTTCTAAACACATACAACACCGCCGCGATGCTAATCGCTCTCGGCGCATTCCAATTGCCTGCATGTTGTGCTGAAGTGCCGTTAAAATCGATCACTGCGCTGCGGCTTTGCCGGTTCACCGTAACCGAGACCTGTACTTGCGCTCCGTCATCCATTTCATAGCAAAAACGCCCTTGATCGCCCTCACTTAACGACAACTCCGCCAACACCCGCCGCACCGATTCCTCAGCATTATCTTGCACATGCTGCATATAGGCTTGCACCACGTCTAAACCATAATGCGCGACGCAGCGTTGCAAGCCTTGCACGCCGCATTCATTGGCGGCAATTTGCGCCCGTAAATCGGCGAAATTTTGCGCCGGATTGCGTGCCGGAGACGGGTTATCCGTCAGCAATTGCATTAACGCCGCTTGTTGAAACTCGCCATTGCTCAGCAAACGGAAACAGCGAATTAACACGCCCTCTTGTTCAATCTCGTGACTGTCTGGCGGTACTGACCCCGGTGTGATACCGCCGATGTCTGCATGATGCGCTCTCGACGCAACGAAAAAGTCAGGGCTATTCGCTTCGCCGATAAAGACAGGGGTAATCACGGTTAAATCCGGCAAATGCGTGCCGCCGTCGTAAGGCGAGTTAAGCAAAAACACGTCGCCACGTTGTACCGTCTGCGTGCGCAACACGGCGCGTACACTTTCCCCCATCGAGCCTAAATGCACTGGCACATGCGGCGCGTTGGCAATTAACTCACCTTTGGCATTGAACAAGGCGCAGGAGAAATCTAAACGCTCTTTGATGTTCACCGAGTACGCGGTGTTCGCCAAGGTGCTGCCCATTTGATCCGCGATTGACATAAACAAGTTGTTGAAAATCTCCAGCATCACCGGATCGACTTGTGTGCCAATGGCGACCACGCTTGGCAAAGCTTCCACACGTTGCAAAATCAAGTGATTCATGGGGTTAACCGTGGCTGCCCAGCCTTTCTCGATCACATTCGTCCCCGTTGATTCAATGATTAAGGCAGGGCCTTTAATGCTTTGCCCGTGTTGCAACTGCTCGCGCCGATACACGGGGGCTTGTTGGTATTGGCCTTGGCTGTAAAAACGGGTCGCGGTCACGGCTTCTGCTGTGCTGCTGCAAGGCGGTTCGTCGCTGCTATGTTCTTGTACTAATTCGGTATGTCCAATCGCCTCGACGGAAATCGCCGCCACCACCAAGCTACGATCTGTCATCACAAAGCCATACCGCTGCCGGTGTTGCGCGGTAAAACTCGTCATCATCTGTTCTAACTCATCAAAGGCGACGGTTAAGGTAGTATCCGTGCCGTCATAACGCAGATGGACATGGCGTTGCTCGTAAATATTCAACACTTCGGCGGTTTGTTGCGCCCGCACTTCGGCTAAGGCGGCACTGCTTAAATCGTTAAAGCGTTTCTGTAAATCGTCGATTTGCGCCGTCGTTAGCACTGCATCCACGCTTTGCTCGCGCAACACGCGAATATCTGCCAAGCCCATGCCATAGGCCGACAACACACCGGCATAAGGGTGAATCACTATCGTGGTCATGCCTAAGGCATCCGCCACCGCGCAGGCATGTTGCCCGCCAGCACCGCCAAAGCAGCACAAAGCGTATTCCGTCACGTTGTAACCGCGTTGGGTGGAAATGTGGCGGATGGCGTTTGCCATGTTGTCTACTGCGATGCGTAAAAAGCCTTCCGCCACTGCTTCGGGGGTTAAACTCTGTCCGGTTTGCTGCCCAATTTGCTGGGCTAAGCTGGTGAACTGTCGGCGCACCACCGCATCATCCAAGGCTTGATCCGCTTTTTCGCCAAACACACGCGGGAAAAATTGCGGCTGAATTTTGCCCACCATGATATTGCAATCTGTCACCGTCAACGGCCCGCCGCGTCGATAACCCGCAGGGCCGGGGTTAGCCCCCGCTGATTCAGGGCCAACGCGATAACGCATGCCATCGAACTGGCATAAAGAACCGCCACCGGCTGCCACGGTGTGAATTAACATCATCGGCACACGCATACGCACGCCCGCCACTTGGGTGTCTAAGGTGCGTTCATATTCGCCGTCGTAGTGCGAGACATCGGTGGAAGTGCCGCCCATATCGAAGCCAATTAGCTGTTCAAAACCGGCAGATTTAGTGGTTTCCACTGCGCCGACGATGCCACCGGCAGGGCCTGACAAAATGCTGTCGCGGCCTCTAAAACGCTGCGCTTCGATTAATCCTCCATTGGATTGCATTAAAAATAAGCGGGTATTGGGCAGGGCAAGGCTGACTTGTTCCACATAGCGGCGCAGCACGGGCGATAAATAGGCATCGACCACGGTGGTGTCGCCGCGTGCGACGAGTTTGATTAATGGGCTGACTTGGTGCGAGGTCGAAATTTGCGTGAAACCGATTTCGCTGGCCATTTTCGCTACGGCGCGTTCATGGGCAGGGAAGCGATAGCCGTGCATGAATACGATAGCAATGGCGCGAAAACCGCGATCATAGGCTTCTTTTAACACGCCAAAAGCGTGATCGCGTTGCAACGGTTGCAACACTTCGCCGCTGGCGCTTAAACGGCCTTGAATTTCAACCACATGTTTATACAGCGGTTTTGGCAGTTGGATGGCGCGAGCGAATAAGTCGGGGCGGTTTTGATAACCAATTTGCAGCGCGTCGGCAAAGCCTTGGCTGATGGCTAACACCACGTCATCGCCTTTGCGTTCTAACAGCGCGTTAGTGCCAATCGTCGTCCCCATACGCACTTCGGCGATTTGTTCGGTAGGAATAGCGGCTTCAGGCGCGAGGCCGAGCAAGTCGCGTATGCCTTGCAAGGCGGAGTTTTGATAGCGTTCGGGGTTTTCGGAGAGCAGTTTGTGACTGAGCAAACGACCGTCTGGGCTGCGCGCGACTACATCGGTGAATGTGCCGCCGCGATCTATCCAAAAATACCAATGTTTTTGCGTCATGGTCGTTGCTCCAAAGTCCGTGGATGGTAGGGAGCATCTTGCCAAAGGTGGGCGGGTTTGCAAAGCGGTTGTGGGGGGAAAGTTGGGGGAGTTTCTTTCTTGCTCCCATGCGCTTTGCGTGGGAGCAAGTCTTGACGCGCCTGCGTCACGAATCCATCTTCTCACATATCCAACACTCGGCGCAGGCGCGCCGCTACGGATTCCCACGCAAGGCGAGCTTGTCAAAGAACCGCCAAATTGTCAGAATCAGGATTTTCAGGATTAAACAATTAACAGGATAATCAGATGCTTATAATCCTAAAAATCTATTAATCTTGTGAATCCTGATTCTGACAAGAAGTTCTTTGACAACCTCAAGGCGCGTGGGAACTAGAAAATACTGTAGTTTTAGTTCAATAGTTGCCTTAGCTTTTCTTTGAGTGCGTCAAAATGTGGATGCTCAAAATTATAAGGGTTTTTAGGATAAGCTAGCTTATAGATTTGATTTAAAATAGCCTTGTGATTTTCTTTAGATTCAAACTCTGAGCATTCTAAAAATTTTGCTATACAGGTTTGATGTTGCTCAGGAATGGTTGATAAGATTAATGATTCTAAATTGCCTTGCTGAGTTGTGGGATCACAGCTAATATAAATCGTATAGTTTTGTAATGACAATGTTTTTACTACTTTGTTTATTTCTGCTTCCGTTTTTTCGTATCCACCATAAATACTGTCATCTTTTTCAAAATCGGCATCAATAAAAAATAAAACCTTTTCAATTTGCTCACTATCAATATTTGTTTTTAGCTCTTTATAATCTGGGCTATCCATCTTAAAAAAGCCGCTTTTGCTTTTCATGCAATAAAACTGCACTAGGTTAGTGGGGAGTGCTAAATCATTTAAAAGCTGTGTTAAAAATTGCTTGTCTGTTTTTCCTTCGTGCAAAATAGCTGCCTTTACCATCCTCTAACCTCGTGATCTTGCTCCATGCTATTGGTCAACATTTCGTAATCAAACACACTGGCTTTGATTTCGCCGCTTTTTAGGCGGTTTAAGCGAATGAAGGCAATATCATGTTCTTCTAGTTTTTTTGCAGCACGGTGATAGGCTTCGATACATTCCTTGGAGTGGGTTGTGGCGAAAACTTGTACATTGTTTTCTTTGGCGAGGGTTAGGATTATTTCCCATAGTCGATCTAGTTGGGTGTAGTGAACGCCGCTGCCGATTTCGTCTATGAATAGGTAGCCATTTTCACTACTAAATAGGGAGGTCACTATATAAATCAAATGTTTTAGACCATCGCCTAACTCAGTAATATCTAAGTATTTATCATTTATTTTACACTGGGGCTTCTCATTTATAATTTTAAATGATTTAATTTTCCCATCAAATTCATTAATAAATAAATCAAGAGTACTCTCTTTATCCTGTTTTTGTAAACAGGCATATTTTCTTATAATGCTGCTTTCACTTATCCCAAATACATC
>QKBZ01000132.1 GCA_003245895.1 Beggiatoa sp. | reverse complement strand
ATTGTAGTGTAAAACGTGTGCGCTACGAGATGATGTAAAAGCCTAACAGCCATTAGCTGGATGACGGGCAATGCCGCCAGTCGGCAGGCGGTAGCGCGGCAGTGGCTCGCTACCGTAAGCACCTGTAGGAGTGAGGTGCGAGGTTTTTACTTTAAACTGATTGTTTAAACTAAAAAATTCTACCTGTTTTTGAATAAAAAGGGTTTAACTTCTTTCATTAGTCTTGCTAGCTCAGGCTGATTATGTTTCAGTAGTTCATGTCCCCACAATTCATAGACATTGTGAACACATTCATCGGCTAAAGTCTGTCCAATCGTCTCATAAGACTGATGACCCAATGCTGTTTTTAACTGTTCTGGTTCGGATAAAATGCCTAATACAAATACTCGATGAATGAAATCATTTGTAATATGGCTTTTAATCCACGCTAGTCGTTTTTCGTATAATTCATCAAAATCAATAATCAGCAATAACCGTCTTTCTGGATATTTTTGTAAGCTCACTTCATATTGCTTACTAAACTGTGTCACAACTTTATTCCAACCACCAATAAACGGCGGTGTTTCAACACTTCTTTCGATAACACAAGGATGCAAACAAAAACCTGTAACCATTTCTTGATTAGCTTTATCTTCAGCCAAGATGACTAAATGAGGCTTATAAGCATTAGCTGCCATTATGGGTTATATCCTTTAAAACTCTAAGTCATCTAATACTAAAGTATTTAAAATATCATCTGTTAGATTTAAATTTTTGGCTGACTTAATTAAAGTTGGCTCAAGATGGCTTTTTCTACCTAAAATAAAAGTGTTTTCATTGGAAAATTTACGAATAGCTTCAGAGTTATGAGATGTTACTAAAATCTGACTGTGTCCTTGAAAAGAACGACGTAAAGCCATAATAAAATGTCCTACCTCTGGAATGGAAATAAAGTTATCTGGCTCATCCCAAAAACAAAATAAAGGCCCATAAAACTCATTAGCTGCCAACACAACAGCACATAAGAAAAAACATTTTTCACCATCAGATAATGCGTCAAACTGAATATTTAAAACGGCATCTGTTTCTTTTTTAAATTGAATCAGTAAATTTTTTGCATTTTTTGCAACACGTTCATTGCGAATACTGTAAATATCTGGCATGACATCTTGTAAGTATGCTTTGATTTGTTGATAGGCATCTGGATATTCAGTGTATAAACCAGAAAACCATTCCCCAAAATTTGAAGCATCTTTTTTAACTTCTAAAGTTTCCCCCTCTGAATCACCTGTCATTAAGCTTGGGATAGGTGACAATATAATCATATTTCTAAGCCATGTTCTTAAAATATAAACTGGATCACTGTCTGAGTAAGTTTGTATAATAGGCAATACTACTTGATGCCAATCAACCAAAAATTGTGTCTCATTATTTTGTGAATTTTTATAATTATATCGCGTAATTTGCGCTTCTTTTCTGGAATAAATTATTTTGTTAGAGACAGTTAAAGCTTCTTCAAATATTTTTAATTCTTTAAAATGCTCAGGCAATTCAAAAGCAATAGCGTATTTATATAGCTCACCATCGATTAGTGTTTCAATTTCAAATCTAATTGGGGTGTCATTGTGTCCACGGCAAAAATCTTTTAAACCAATTAAGTTTAAGTTTTCAAGCTCGGACATTTTATTAGTGCCACGTGCAATGGCTTGTAATATTTCAAAAACAACACGAATAGTAGATTTTCCCGTGCCATTTTTACCAATCAATAATGCAGAATGAGTTGCTTTAATATTTAATTCAAAATTTTCTAAACATCTAAAATTATGAACATATAACCGCTGTAACATATTTATCTCACTTGATAAATGACTATTATATAGAGGAAATTTGCTGTTACTAACATAACATAACTGATTCTATTTTTCATATCTTCAGACCGTTTTTTGCGCACCCACAGATGAAGTGTTCACGAGTATTAAGTTAAGCAATTTTGTAGGTCGGATAAGGCAAAGCCGTCATCCGACATCATGCGCTTGAAACTGGAGCTGAGCCACCGACGGCGGATGACGGCTCGCGCCTTATCCGACCTACAAAACGATGTTAATCCTTATCGCTTTCCACCACCTCTCCCACATAAAACCAACGCTCTTGCATACGCTGAAAAAAACTATGCTCGACCATCGCCTGCCCTTGTCCGGTCGGCAGTTTAAAGCGGGCGCGGAATTTCACCGTACCGCGTTGATCCGTCGCTTTGCCTTCATCAGTTTCGAGAATTTTTAAACCTAACCAGCGAACGCCATCGCTAAAATGAATTGCTGGCGGGCAAGTGGTGGGGTGCCATGTTTTGCGCAAATAGCGACTGTCTTCGCACACATACGCGGAGTAACGCGAGCGCATTAACGCCTCAGCCGTCGGTGGCAAGGCTTCACCTGCTAAATATGGCGCACAACATTGCCCGAATGTACGCCCAGATTGACAAGGACATGCCTCTGTTAATTGCGGTTTGCCTATATTTGCTACGGTTGTTTTAACCATTTTTTGAGACTCCCAAGGCTTGCCCCATTTGTACTGTGCTGCTGGCTTGCAAGTCTTTTAACCATTGCACTTGTTCTGCTTGGCATAACACCAATACTGTAGACCCCATGTTAAAACGGCCTAATTCTTCACCTTGTTGCAATTGTGGTGCTTGCTCTGGCTCATACATCCAGTGACGTAAGTGGGAGACATAAGGCGGTGTGATCTGACCTTCCCATGTGGTTTCCATGCTGCCAACAAAAATTGCACCGACTAAAATCACCGCCACAGGGCCTATTTCAGTGTCAAATAAGCAGATCACGCGCTCGTTACGGGCAAATAAATTCGGCACGGTGCGGGCGGTGCGCTGATTAACGCTAAATAGCTTACCCGGTAAATACAACATGCGCTGTAAAGTGCCTGCAATTGGCATGTGAATGCGGTGATAATCACGCGGTGACAGGTAAATAGTGCAAAATAAACCGTCTTGGAAGGTCTCAGTCATCGCTCTATCGCCGCCTAATAACGCGCGTAAATCAAAGCTGTGACCTTTGACTTGTAGCAACTGACCTTGTTCAATCGCGCCGATTTGACTGACTTCACCATCGACGGGCGAAATTAACGCCGATTCAGCCAGTGGGCGCACGCCTTCTGCAAGAGCGCGGGTAAAAAACTGGTTAAAGCTGTCATAATGCTCAATTTCTGGCACTAAGGCTTGCTGCATATCCACCTTAAAATGCTTCACAAAACGGCGAATCAGCCAATGGGTAAAACCGCCCCATTCTTGGCGCGTCAGCCAGTGCATTAAACGAGACAAGGTATGTTGTGGGAGTAAATATTGTGGCGCGCTGGCCAAGCGATCTAAAACAGTTGCAGTTTTCATGAATAGTGTTAACAGCGTAAAAAGTTCAAAAGGGAAATCATGCCAATACCGATGCCTAAACCGCCCAGTAAAAGCCGTAAACAGCAATTGCGGCGAGCTGTTGTGCAGGCGGCGCGAGAATTATTAATGCAACAACCGATTTTTTTAGACACAGAAACCACTGGCATTGATGGACAAGCGGAAGTGGTGGAGATTGCCATCATTGACCATGAAGGCGAAATTTTACTGGACAGTTTAGTCAAACCACAATCGCCTATCCCGTGGCAAGCAGAGCAAGTGCATGGGATTAGCAATGAAGATGTGCGCCATGCACCGAGCTTTGCACGTTTATGGCCTGAGATCAGTGCTTTAATGGAACAACATCCGGTGGTGATTTATAACAGTGCCTTTGATTTGCGATTATTAGCACAATCGGCGCGACGTTACGGCATTGTTCCGCAAAAACCGCCTGCCGTCCATTGTGCAATGTTAATGTATGCAAACTTTTATGGACAGTGGGATAAGGAACGCGAGGGCTTTATCTGGCATCGTTTGTGGGATGCAGCGATGCAATCGGGTTTAAGCTTGCCTACAGGTTTAACGCCGCATCGCGCTCGTGCGGATAGTGAGGCGTGTCGTTTGTTGGTGCAGTATTTGGCGCAGAAGTATCATCGGCAGGTGAAGAAAGTTTAAGTAGGATGGGCTGCACTGCCATTAAGTTAAAGCTTTGAACCGTCTTGTAAGGCGGATAAGGCGACAGCCGTCATCCGCCGTCGATGGCTTGGTTCAAGCGTCAAGCGTGTGATGTCGGATGACGGCTAAAGCCTTATCCGACCTACAAAATCGCTTAACTTAATGGCAGTGAGCCTGTGCCTCAGCACACACCGCCAACGGCAAAGTGAAATAAAATAAACTCCCCCCTCCTATCGAGCTTTCAACCCCCACACTACCGCCCAATTTTTCAGCAATCTGCTGCACAATAGATAAACCTAATCCGTGCCCTTCAATTCTATGGGTTTCTAAGCGCGTAAACGGGGTGAATAAATGTGCTTGCTCGACCTGTTCAATGCCTTGCCCATTGTCTTTTACCCAAAATCTAACCTGTGCCTCGCCCCACAATTCCGCCCCAATGTCTAAATGTGGTGGTTTGCCGCCATACTTTAAGCCGTTGCTAATGTAATTCATCCAGATTTCTTCTACCCACGGCGCATAACCCAAGGCATCAGGAAACTGTTCGCTGATTGTGACGGTGGCGTGATGACGTTGAAGCAATAAAGACAAGCGTTTTTGCAAAATGTTCTGCACCACTTCCCGCATGTTCAATGGCGAGATTTCTAAGCGTTGCCGACACGAGATACCAGCTAATAACAACAAAGCGTCAATAATATTAATGCCTTGCTGTCCGGCGTGTAAGATGTATTGTAAATGCGATAAATGACTTTGATTTTCTGGCTCAGGCAATAATGGGCTGAGTTCATCTAGCAACAGTTCTGTCAGTGAGATAATCGAACCTAGCGGGGTTTTTAAATCGTGAGACACGGTGTGTGCAAAAGCACTTAACTCGCGGTTACGTTGCTCTAACTCGGCACTGCGCTCTGCTAAAGTTGCTGCCGTTTCCTTATGCACTTTAACTTCTGCGCGTAATTGCTGTTGCGTTTGGCGTAGTTTTAAATGCGTGGTGACACGGGCTAATAATTCTTCGTATTGAATCGGTTTGGTGATGTAGTCAGCCGCACCTAAAGCAAAGCCCTTTAATTTGCTGTCGGTATCATCTAAGGCTGTCATAAAAATAATGGGAATATCCGCCACTTTTTCATTGGCTTTTAATTGCTCGCACACTTCAAAACCACTGATTTTAGGCATCATGATGTCGAGCAGAATTAAATCAGGCGGACTATATAACACACTTTCAATCGCGCTTTCGCCATCGCGTGCAATGCCCACTTTAAAACCAGCGCGGGTGAGGAAATTATACAAATGCCCAATGTTATTGGGATTATCATCCACGACTAAAATGCGTTGTGGGCTTGTCGTCACATTAGACTGCATGATGACTGTCCGTTATTTGCGAGATAAGTTGACGAATTCGATTCATATCAAATTGCTTAGCCAGTTCTAATAACTGATTTGCCAACGGCTGCTGCGTTGGCTCGGTGTGCATTAACTGTTCGGCAAACTCTGTAATGGCTTGCACATCACCGCATAACACATAATCGCGCAAGGTATTGGCTTGTGCCTCAGTTAATTGATACTGAATTGCTGTAAGTGCTGGTATTGGCGATAACGCGATGGGTGCCACAAGCGCGTTATTTTCAGTGCGATAAACCCACTCTAACTGCAACAAAGTTTTTATTGCATCGAGCAATACCTCTAATTGCACCGGTTTAGAGATAAAGTCATTGCAACCAGCACTCAGGCTATTGTGTTGATCTTGGGCAAACGCACTGGCAGAAACCATGATAATTTTAGTGTGTTTTAACGCGGGTAACTGGCGTAATTGTTTGACCGCCGTTAACCCATCCATCACCGGCATAATGTTATCCATCAAAATTAATGCCGGTTGCCAAGTGCTGGCGATGTCAATCGCTTCTTGTCCATGACAGGCATCACGCAATTCAAAGCCCAGTTTTCGCAGCATGCAATGTAAAATCTGTCGATTTTCTAAGCGATCATCGGTGATTAAAATGCGTAACGGGGCTTGTTGCGCGTCGTGTTTATAACCGATGACGGTACGTGTACGATGCGGTAATGTGTGCGGATGCGCCACTACAGGCAATTTTAAATTCAGCCAAAAAGTGCTGCCCTTATTAGGCGAACTGCTCACTTTTAACTGTCCGTTCATCAAGCTGACTAATTTATGCACAATAGCTAACCCCAAGCCTGTGCCTTCTGCGGCGGGCGGTTGGTTATCCGCTTGTTGAAAGGGTAGAAAAATTTGCTCTAAATCTTGGTTGGCAATGCCAACACCGGTATCTTCAATTTGAAAGCGGAACACCTCGCATTGCCGATCTGTGTTGCTGGCTTGGCACACCACACGCAAGCGCACCCAGCCTTGTTGGGTAAATTTAATCGCATTGCCCAATAAATTGATCAAAATTTGGCGCAAGCGTTTTTCATCCGCGTTGACGTATTCAGGCAGCCACGGCGGCATTTCAAAAAAGAAGCGTATGCCTTTATTCAAAGCGCGTCCATGAAACAACTCGGCGAGTTCATTCAGCAAAATATGTAAATTAAACGGGCTAGGCTGCAAACCCATGCCGCCGACTTCGATTTTTGATAAATCCAGCATGTCATTGATCAATGACAATAAATACTCAGCATTGCGGTGCATGACATTAATGCCGTCTTGCTGCGGTGGCGTTAACTGGTCATCGCGTTGCAACAGTTGGGTATAGCCTAAAATCGCGTTTAACGGCGTGCGCAATTCGTGGCTCATATTGGCGAGAAAACGGCTTTTTGCATGATTGGCTTGCTCGGCTTCTTGCTGGGCTTTTTCCGCCTGCGCCCACGCCAATTGCAATTTCTCCTCGGCTTGTTTGCGCTTGCCAATGTCTTGCACCATAGCGATAAACTGTGGCGCGGCATATTCGGTTTCTGTCATCGGCTGCACGCTATACACGGCGATATGCGTGTGCAAATCTTGTCCGTCCTGACAGATATAGCGTTTATCAAGGTTATAACTGTCAATTTGCCCATTGACTAAACGCTGAAATAAGCCGTGCACGTCTTGCAAATCATCGACATGGGTAATTTGCTGCCATGTCATGTTTAACAGTTGCTTGGCGGAATAGCCTAATAACTCACAAAACCGGCTATTGACATTAATAATGCGACCTTGTGCGTCCACCACTTCAATGCCAATTAAGGGTTGCTCAAAATAGCAACGCATATTCGCCTCGCTATGGCGTAAGGCTTCCTCGGTTTGTTTGCGTTTGGTGATGTCAACGGTGAAGGTAATCACTTTAGGCGGGCTTTCTGCTAATTCCACTAACACCATGTCAATTAAAATCGTCAGCCATTGCCCTTTGCGATTTTGCAAGCGTAATTCTTGATTATTAATTTTAACTTGTTTTTTTAATAAGCTTTCGTAAAGTGCGACTAAATAATATTGATCTTGTTGAGGTAAAAAGCTGGTGAAATGCTTGCCTAGAATATCAATAATTTGGCACTGATAAATTTTTAAATACGCCGGATTTACAAATTCGACAATACCTTGACTGTCGGTGATGATAATGCCGACCGGATTTTGATCTACTACGGTGCGGAAACGGTTTTCACTGTGGCGTAAAGCGGATAATAAAGTGCGTTGACTGGTAATATTTTGTGCTAATGAAGCAATGCCGATAATCTCTCCTACATCATTGCATAAGGGTGTGTTATACCAGTTGCAATAAATTGTTTTCCCATTGCGGGTGACATTTTCATGGCTGTTAGAAATGCTGATTTTTTCTTGTAATAAGGTTTGCCAAATACGGTCAAAATCGGCTTGTAATTCGTTTGGCACAATCAATTGATACGCATGTTTGCCTTGCGCTTGCTCGCAGCTATAACCAAAAATCTTTTCCGCTGCTTGATTCCATTCCACCACGCAGCCTTGTAAGTTCCATTCAATATACGCCAGTGGGGTGTGTTGAATATGAAACGATAAGCGTTGCTGTGACTGTTGCAAAGATTCGGCAATATAACGGCGTTCTTGAATTTCGCGTTGTAATTGTTGATTAGTTTGATCTAGGCTGGCAGTGCGTTCTTTAATTAAGTTTTCTAAGGTGGCATAAAATAATCGTTTCTTTTGTTGTTGTTGATAATGCGTAATGCCATCGCGCACCACTTGCTTAAACCGTTTTAAATTAAGCGGCTTGTCCAACACTTGCCACGGTTGCGCGTGATTAATTAAGTTGATTAAATTTTCGGTGCTAAATTGTTGGCTTAACACAATTTGCAAAGTGTTAGGCGCAATGGTTTTCAAATGCCGTAAGAAATAACCGCCCTCCATATCGGGCAATTGGTATTCGGTAATCACTAATGGCACTTGGTAATCTGATAATAATAAGTTATGTAGCTGAGTTAATCCCGATTCTGCACTGACATGCAGACTAATACAATCAAATGCGCTTAAAATGCTTTGCATTTCCGCATACATTTGTTCTTGTATTTGGAGATCAGGCTCAATGCAGAGTACGGCAAATGACTGCTGGTGCATTGCAGATGACCTTAATTTTTTATGATAAGCCTTTGGTGTTGTTTATTATTTTTATAGTAATAATGCTAAGGTGTTAGCACATTTTTGAATAAAATTAAACGTCTTTGAAATCTATCATAGCCTGTATGATAAACTTGACCAATACAGCAAACAACATGCCTCATTAACATCGCTTATTAGCTTACGCTTGCTTGCACAGCAAGGAGGTTTTTACATGTTTACCTTATACGGTGATATGCTTTCTGGCAACTGTTATAAAATCAAACTGTTG
>QKBZ01000417.1 GCA_003245895.1 Beggiatoa sp. | reverse complement strand
ATTGCACCTTAGTGCAAAACGGTGCGGACTATCAAAACCCACGTTTAGGCCAGTATCAAGTCAATGCTTTGCAGCCGGACGATTTCGCCAAATTATTTGCTGATTTAGAAAATGCGCCGACCTTAACCGGTATCGTGCATTTATGGAGCTTAGACAGCGATGTCAGCGCGTTAGCTGCTGCGCAAGCGCAAAGCTGTGGCAGTGCGCTGCATTTAGTGCAAACCGTCGCCGCGCAAAATTGGACGCAAGCACCGCAGTTATGGTTAGTGACACAAGGCGCGTATGCTGATAAACCCGCTTTAGCGCAATGGTCATTATTAGGCTTGAGCCGTGTCATTGAATTAGAACACCCAGCTTTAAACTGTTGCAGCGTCGATTTAGACAACACGGACACCGCTCGCGCTGTCACCACCTTAGTTACTGAATTGCTGAACGCAGATGCAGAGCCGCAAATTCGTTGGCAAGGTCAACAACGCTTAGTCGCCCGTTTCGCGGCGCAAAGCTTACCAGCGGCTGAATTAGCTTCCGCACCAATCCGCGAAGATGCGACGTATTTAATCAGCGGCGGCACGGGTGCATTAGGTTTAGTGTTCGCTGATTGGTTAGTTGAGCAAGGTGCAAAATCGTTGCTGTTACTCAGCCGCAGCGGTAATGCACAAGCCTCGGTACAAACTGCCATCGCGGACTTGCAAGCCAAAGGCGCGACAGTGCAAGTGTTAGCCATCGATTTAACCGACAGCGCGGTTTTAAGCCAAAGTTTAGACAGTGCTTTAGCTGACTTGCCTGCTTTAGCCGGTATCATTCACGCCGCTGGCGCGTTAGACGATGCCTTGTTAGTGAATCAAGACTGGGCGCGTTTTGAAGCAGTGTTAGCGGCGAAAGTGTACGGCGCGTGGCATTTACACCAATACAGCGAAAAATTACCGTTAGATTTCTTTGTGTTATGTGCCTCTGCTGCTTCCGTGTTAGGCAATGCGGGACAAGGTAACTATGCAGCGGCTAACCATTTCTTAGCCGGTTTAGCGGCCTACCGTCGCCAGTTGGGTTTAACCGCGCTAAGCATCCACTGGGGGCCTTGGCAACAAGGGATGGCGGCGCAAGTCAATGCAGGTTTGCAAGCGCAAGGTATTGAACCGTTAACGGCTGAACAAGGTTTGGCAGCGTTACAGCGTTTATTGCAACAGCCTAGCATGCAGCAAGTGATGGTGATGCCATGCCAATGGGATCGCTATTTCCAACATGCTGACGCTAAACGGGCTTTATTTGCTAATTTCGCACCGGCTCAGCAAACCACTGTTGCACCTGCGGCGGCGAATGTTAGCAGCGCACAAACAGCGGCGAATGCTGAGTTACTGACTTTATTAGCTGATGCGCCAGCCGCACAACAGTTAAGCATCGTGCAAGATTATGTCAGCAACGTGGCGCGACGGATTATCGGTATTGAGCCTAGCGACCCGTTAGACATCGAGAAACCATTGATGGAAATCGGTATGGATTCCTTAATGGCGGTGGATATTCGCAATATGTTAGGCAAAGCGATTAACGCCACTTTACCAGTTAGCTTGCTGTTTAATTACCCGACTGTAACGGAATTGGTGCAGCATTTAGCGGATGAAGTGTTAAAACTTGCGCCTGCTGAAGTAGCGGCGGAAGAAGAAGGGTTTGAATTCTTGGATGATTTAAGCGAGGACGATTTGGCGGCGTTGATTGAGCGGGAATTAAACGCGAATTGATGACGGATGTAGGGTGGAATAGGCGCAAGCCGTATTCCACCATAGTGTTCTGCACATTGTTAGCGTGATGAAAGAGTCAACAGGGTTTAAATATCTGAACCATTCATTCTGAAAATTCTTTAATCCTGTTAATTCTGATTCAGACAACAAGCGACATGGTGGAATACGGCTTACGCCTATTCCACCCTACATCGACGCATAAGCACATAAATTACACGGCACATCAGGACGATGCGCCCCACCATTGGCGACTACTTTTGTTGATAGCGTACAACTCATGTCTGAAAAAGAAACGTTAAAAAAGCTGTACATTTCGCTGAAAAAAGCACAAGACCGCGTGGCACAATTAGAAGCTGCCCAACACGAGCCGATTGCCATTGTAGGCATGGCCTGCCGCTTCCCCGCAGGGGCTAACGATCCGCAACGCTATTGGGATTTGTTGTGCAACCGTGTTGATGGCATCTCCGAATTGCCCGCCAGTCGCGGCGATTGGTCAGCCTTCTTTAACGCCGACCCAGAACACGCAGGCACGCTATACACCAACCGCGCTGGTTTCCTAGACCTCGATGTGCAAGGCTTTGACGCGCCTTTATTCAAAATCGCACCGAAAGAAGCACACAGTTTAGACCCGCAACAACGCTTGTTATTAGAAGTCAGTTGGGAAGCGTTTGAAGATGCCGGTCTCGACCCTGCGCAGTTGAACAAAAGTTTAACCGGCGTATTTTTAGGCATCTCCGGCGATGACTATACGCTGGCACACCGCCATAACCCCGATTATCGGCAGATGAATGCCTACTCGCTGACTGGCAGCATGTTCTGCGCCGCTGCGGGGCGTTTGTCTTATTTCTACGGTTTAGAAGGCCCGTGTTTAGCCACTGATACCGCCTGTTCTTCCTCCTTAGTCGCGCTGCACTTAGCCTGTCGCAGCTTACGACAACGCGAGTCAGAAATGGCGTTAGTGGCAGGGGTTAACTTAATCTTAGGCCCAGAACCACACATTGGCTTTTCTAAGCTGCAAGCCTTATCGCCAGATGGCTATTGCAAAACCTTTGACGCAAGCGCGAACGGTTATGTACGCGGCGAAGGCTGCGCGGTATTAGTGTTAAAAACTCTCTCCCGTGCGCAAGCGGACGGCGACCGTGTGTTAGCAGTAGTCAAAGGCAGCGCGGTGAATCAAGACGGTAAGAGCAGTGGCTTAACCGCGCCAAACGGTTTGGCACAGCAACGGGTGATCCGTGCCGCCTTAGCGGATGCGCGTTTAACCCCTGCCGACATTAGCTACATCGAAGCACATGGCACAGGCACAGCCTTAGGTGATCCGATTGAAGTCGAAGCCATCGGGCGCATTTTCCAAGAAACGCACAGCACTGATAAACCGCTGTCTATCGGCAGTGTGAAAAGCAATATCGGTCACACTGAACCGGTCGCCGGTTTAGCAGGGATTTTTAAAATTGTTCAATCGCTGCGCCACGAAAGCTTGCCGCCGAATTTACATTTTCAACAGCCTAACCCGCATATTCCTTGGCATGAGTTGCCGGTTAAAGTCGTTGCCGAGCCAACGCCGTGGCCTCGTAGCGAAGAACGGGCGCGTTATGCCGGTGTCAGTTCTTTTAGTTTTAGCGGCACGAATGCACACGTTATCATCGGTGAAGCACCGCCAGCCGTTGCCAAAGATGAAGCAGGCGAAAGCGTTAGCACACCGTTAGCAACGCAATTGCTGACCTTAGCTGCGCAAAGCCCTGCCGCGTTGCAAGCCCTAGCCGAGCGTTACGCCGAATACTTGCGCAGCGACTTTGCGCAAGCACAACGCTTAGTCGATATTGCCGACAGCACTTATCACAGCCGTCATGCGTTTAAACAGCAACGCTTAGCCGTTGTCGGTGACACGCATGCCGCGATTGCCGAAGCCTTAGCCGCGTATGCGCAAAATGCAGATAGCGATACAGTGCAACTCGGTAGCCCAGACAACACGCCACGCGCTGGTAAAATCGCCTTTTTATGCACCGGTCAAGGCGCACAATACGCCGGTATGGGGCAGCAATTGTATGAGACTGCACCCGTTTTCCGCGCCGCGTTGGATGAATGCGCAAGCTTGCTGCAAGCAGAATTAAAACAGCCCTTGCTGTCGGTCATGTTCCCCAGCAGCGACGCGGGTTTACTCGACGAAACCGAATACACACAGCCCGCCTTATTTGCCATTGAATATGCCTTAGCACAATTGTGGCTATCGTGGGGCGTGCGTCCGTCGGCGGTGATGGGGCATAGCGTGGGCGAATACGTCGCGGCCTGTATCGCGGGTGTGTTCAGCTTGGCTGATGCGGTGAAATTAATCGCCGCTCGCGCCCGCTTAATGCAAGCCTTGCCGAAAAGCGGCGCGATGGCTTCCGCTGTGATCAGCGTGGACGATTTACAACCCTACTTGCAAGCGCAAGGCGGTAAAGTGGACATCGCGGGCGTGAATGGCCCTGAAAGCGTGGTGTTCTCTGGCGAAACGGAGGCGGTAGAAGCTATCGTGGCGCAGTTGCAAGCGCAAAGCATCCAAGTCAAACGCTTGCAAGTGTCGCATGCTTTTCACTCGCCATTGATGGAACCGATGCTGGCAGAATTCCGCCAAGTCGCTGCCACGGTGCAATATCAAGCGCCGAAAATTCCGTTAATTGCCAACGTAGACGGCAAACCGTTGACCTTAGACCGCTTGAACGCCGATTACTGGTGCCAGCAAATCCGCCACGCGGTGCAATTCTTCCCAAGTTTGCAAACCTTACGCGAGCAAGGCATTGACTGCTTTATTGAGTTAGGGCCAAAACCGCATTTGTGCAGCATGGGACAGCAATGCTTTAGCGATGACTACGGCTTATGGCTGCCGAGCTTACGCGCTAATCAAACGCCTTGGCAGGTGTTGTTAAGCAGCGTCGGGCAATTGTTCTGCGCCGGTGTGTCGTTTGACTGCGGTGTGTTGACCAAAGAAGCCGCCCCCGTGCGCGTCGATTTACCGCATTATCCTTTCCAGCATCAACGCTTCTGGATGCCGTTAGGCTTGCAAGCCGACAGCGTGTTGCCGAATCGTGCAGCAGCGGCGCAACATCCGTTATTAGGCAACCGTTTACAATCGCCTGCCTTTGGGCAACAAGTGGTATTCACTTCGCAATTACAGGCGGAGAACTACTTTTTAGCCCATCACCATATTTTTGAAACCATGGTGTTACCGGCAGCGGCGTATTGTGAAATGGCCTTAGCGGCAGGTCGTCGCTTATTCCACACCGATGATTTAGCCATTACCGATTTCTTTATTCAGCAAGCCTTAATCGTGCCTGCCGAAGGTAGCAAAGCGGTGCAAGTGGTGTTAACACCGACTGGCAACGGCTATAACTTCCAAGTGTTAAGCGCGTTAAATGACGAGCAATGGGTATGTCATAGCAGCGGGCAAGTCGAGCGCAATGCCAACACGCACGCACAAACCGCAATGCAATTACCTGCCATGCAAGCGCGTTGTCAAACTGAAGTTACTGCCGAGTCGTATTATCAGCAATACCATGAACGCGGCATTGAACACGGCGATAGCTTCCAAGCCATTGAAAAGATTTGGCAACATGAAGGCGACGCGGTGGCGTGGATGGATGTGCCAGAAGATTTACAAGCACAGCCGGACACTTTCTGCTTGCATCCCGTGTTGTTAGACGCAGCGTTCCAAGTGTTGCAAGCCGCCCTTGTGTCACATCCTGAAGTGGCGAGCGTGCATCATAACGCGACTTTCTTACCTGCCGGTTTAGAGCGTTTGCAGTTATACCAAGTGCCGACCGGTGCGCTGTGGTGTACCGTGACTACGCGCACAGTAGAAGCGAATAGCCTGCATTGTGATCTTGCTTTGTGGTCTGCGGATGGCGCATTAGTCGCTGACATTTTAGGCTTGCGGGCGCAACGCTTTAGCCGTGAATTATTAGCGCAATTGATTAACGCGCAAACCGATGTCAGTCAGCAATGGTTGTATCAATGGGATTGGCAGCCGCAAGCGGTTACGCCTGAGCCATTGCACGAGACGGGCAATATTTGGTTGTTGCTGGCGGATCAAACGGGCGTTAGCGAGCAAGTGGCGCAGCATTTACAAGCCGATGGTGAAGCCTGTTGGCGGGTACAAGCGGGAGACCGTTTTGCCCAGTTAAACCATGATCATTTCCAAGTCGATCCGCTGAACCCTGAACATTGGCAACAACTGTGCGCGGCTTTAAGTGAGCAGCCTGCCACTGTGCGCGGTATCGTGCATGCGTGGGGCTTAGATTGCGATGATGTCAGCGCCTTAGCCACGGCAACTTTGACCCAAGCGCAAGCCTTGACCAGTGGCGCGTTATTGCATTTAGTGCATGCCATTGAGCAAGTGCCACATGCGCAAAACCTCGCCTTATTCAGCCTGAGCCAACAAGCCCACGCGGTGCGGGCTGAGGAAGTGACCGGCTTAGCGCAAGCACCGTTACTTGGCTTGGCAAAAGTGGTGGCCTTGGAATATGAACATTGGCAATGTGTGCAATTAGATTTAGCCCCTGACAGCGTGGATAACTTAGCCGCGCAAGTAATGGCGGAAATTCAAAGCGCACGCAACGAGCCACAAGTGGCGATTCGTGACGGACAGCGTTATGTGCCGCGCATTCAACGCGCTCAGTTAGACACGCAAGCCAGCACTTTAAGCTGTCAGCCAGACGCTTGTTATTTAATTACCGGCGGTTTAGGTAGCTTAGGGCTGCAAGTCGCTCGCTGGTTAGTCGATAGCCAAAACGCCAAGCATTTAGTATTAATCAGCCGTAGCGCACCGAGTGCCGAGGCGCAAACTGTATTGCATCAATTGGCAGAACAAGGCGTGACGGTGCAAATACGCGCGGTCGATGTGGCGGACGCGAATCAATTAGCCAGTTTAATCGGCGAATTGGCAAAAGCGGATATTCCGTTACGCGGCGTAATTCACGCGGCGGGCTGTGTTGAAGACGGTTTATTAGACAACTTGTCATGGGCGCAGTTTGAAAAAGTGTTTGCTGCCAAAGTGTTAGGCAGTTGGCATTTACACCGCTTAACGCAGGATTTACCGTTAGATTTCTTCGTTTTATTCTCCTCTATCGCGTCTTTTATCGGCTCCGAAGGCCAAGGCAATTACGCCGCCGCGAACACGTTTTTAGACAGCTTAGCCGCCCATCGTCGCGCCTTAGGCTTGGCGGGGCTAAGTGTGAACTGGACAGCGTGGTCAGGCAGTGGTATGGCGGCGGAACGCAATGTCGATGCGCAAATGCACGAGATGGGCTTAAGCAGCATCGCGCCAGAACAAGCCTTTAGTTTGCTCAGCCAATTATTGCCGCAAACTTTGGCGCAAGTGGCGGTGTTTGGCGTGGATTGGGCGCGGTTCTTAAGCAGCATGAAGCAAGGCAAATGGCCTTGTTTTACCCCATTCCACAGTCATGCGGTCAGTCACAGCGAGCCAACTGCCAGCAGTTCCGTACTGTTAAAACAACTGCAAGCCTTGCCGGTGTACGAGCGCGAGGAAGCTTTGTTCGAGCATGTAAAACAGCGCATTGCTCAAGTGTTAGGCATGCAAGCGGAAGCCATCGCGCCACAGCAAGGCTTTTTCGATATGGGCATGGACTCGTTAACGGCGGTGGAAGTGAAAAACAAACTGCAAGCGGATTTAGCCGCCAGTTTACCCGCCACTTTATTGTTTAAATACGCCACTTTAGAAAAATTAAGTGCTTATTTATACAACGAAGCCTTAACGCTAGACGACGACGCAGACAGCCCTGCACCTGTGGCAACGCCAGCACCTGCGCCGGTTGCTAAACCCGCAGCCGCTACGCCATTAAGCAGCAAAAAACAAGACGTTAAAACCTTATCTGAGGACGATTTGGAGGCGTTAATTAATGCCGAATTTGATGCCTTGATGTCAGATAAATAGTCATAAATTTAGGTAAAGCATTCATGGAAGCCAAGCAAAACAGCACCGAGTTATCCGCATTACAAAAAGCCGCGTTCGCCCTCAAAGAAATGCGGGCAAAACTAGATGCCGTGACCGCTGCACAAGACGAACCGATTGCCATTGTCGGCATGAGTTGTCGTTTGCCACAAGCGGATAATGTCAGCGAGTTTTGGCAGTTGTTGCAAAATCGCGTGAATGCTGTCACCGAAGTGCCGCCCGACCGCTGGTCGTTAGCAGAATTATTCGATCCGAATCCGAATGCAGCGGGCAAAATCAACGTGCGCCACGGTGGTTTTATCAAAGACGTGGATAAGTTTGATGCCCGTTTTTTCGGCATCGCGCCACAAGAGGCCACCAAGTTAGACCCACAACACCGGATGTTATTAGAACTGGTGTGGGAGGCGTTGGAACATGCGGGGCAAGCACCGGATCAATTAAAAGGCTCACAAACCGGCTGTTTTATCGGCATCAACCAGATGGATTACAGCTTTTGGCAAATCGGCGGCGATGCCAATCAGTTTGATGTTTACAGCGCGACTTCGCACGGTTTCTGCTTTGCGGCGGGGCGAGTTTCTTACACTTTGGGTTTAAATGGCCCTTGTTTGCCAATTGATACCGCCTGTTCTTCGTCTTTGGTCGGCGTGCATTTAGCGGTGCAAAGTTTGCGCAGCGGTGAGTGTAATTTAGCCATTGCAGGCGGCGTGCAATTGAACTTGTCGCCAGAATTCCATTTATTAATGACTAAAACACAGTCGTTGTCTCCGTCTGGCGCGTGCAAAACTTTTGACGCTTCGGCTGATGGTTACATCTTAGGCGAAGGCTGTGGCATCGTAATTTTAAAACGCTTGTCTGATGCGATTGCCAATAAAGACAATATTTTAGCGGTGTTGCGTGCGACGGGTGTCAAGCATAGCGGCGCAAGTAGCGGCATTACCGTGCCTAACGAATTGACGGAAGAACAGTTAGTGCGCTCGGTGTTAACACGCGGCAAAGTGCAGCCGAATGAAGTGGATATGGTCGAAACGCACGGCACTGGCACGACTTTGGGCGATCCGATTGAGGTCGGCGCGTTAGGTGAAGTGTTCCGTGGGCGCAGTGCGGATAAGCCATTGGTGTTGGGCGCGGTGAAAAGCAATATCGGTCATTTAGACGCGGCGGCAGGGGTCGCC
>QKBZ01000173.1 GCA_003245895.1 Beggiatoa sp. | reverse complement strand
GGCGGCGGCGGCGGCGGCGGCGGCGGCATAGGCGGCGGCGGCGGCGTCAGCGGCGGCGGCGGCGGCGGCGTTGGCGTTGGCGGCGTCGTAAGCGGCGTTGGCGGCGTCGTAGGCGGCGTTGGCGGCGGCTTTAATTAAGTCATATTCATTTTTATAAATAAAAATGTTAACAACAAAATAACTGGCCTGAATGGCTTTTAACACAGCCAATAAATTTTTTTCTCTATCTTCTTTCCCCCAATAATATAAAAAACCTTTTTCTTCACTACCTCTAGCCAAAACAGGCAAAACAGCCAATGCAACCCTAGTTGCAAACGCCGCTGATAATTGCGGACTATTTAACGCTATCAGTTCTTGCTCAACTTCTTCCCTAAAACTAGCCATCCCAACTCCCTCCAATCAACCCAAAACCAACCCCATTATCCCCAACACCACCCCACAAAAAAAGCCCCGATGCCAAAACACCGAGGCTTTCCCAAAACAACACCCAAAACGAATTTAAGCCAACTGCCCCCCAACCGGCAAACGACGAATCCGTTTCCCCGTCGCGGCAAAAATCGCATTACACACCGCAGGCGCGACCGGCGGCATACTCGGCTCACCCACACCGCCTAACGGAGCTTTCAAATCATTATTCACCAAATGCACACGAATCGTTTTCGGTGCATCACTCATCCGCGCCATTAAATACTGATGGAAATTAGTTTGCTCTACACTGCCATTCTTCGCGCTAATCTCGTTATGCAACGCAATACCGATCCCCATCACACACGAGCCTTCCACCTGCGACCGAATGCGCTCAGGATTGATATTAGGGCCACAATCAAAGGCAATATCCGCACTGTGAATCAACACCTTCCCGCCGTCTAACACCTCGGCATCGATCACCACCGCCGCATAAGAGGCAAAACTTTGATGCACCGCTAAACCTAAACCGCGACCTTTAGGCAACTCACGCCCCCAACCCGCTTCAGCGGTCGCTTTTTCAACCACCGCACGGAAACGACCCACATCAATCGGATAAAACTCTGGGTTCTCGCCATAATTCCACGCATCACCCACCGAAGCCGGTGCAATTTGACGCGCAGGGCCAAGCAGTTCTAACAAATACTCACGGTGATCCCGACCCGCTGCCGCTGCCAACTCAGCAATAAAACTTTGAATCGCAAACGCATGCGGCAAGTTATACACCGAACGGAACCAACCAATACGCAAATGCGCAGACGCTTCAGGATTTTCTAACCGCAGCGCAGGAATATCAAACGGCATGGTTTTAACACCCATTGCCAGCTCAAAATCGCCTAAATGCTGTGGATCAGGCACGAACAAAGACGCAATAGTCGGCGAGGCGACACGATGCAGCCAGCCAATCGTCTTGCCTTGTTCATCTAAAGCCGCTTCCATATGGCTTAACGAAACGGTATGGAAATAACTGTGCTGAATATCATCCTCACGCGTCCACTGCACCCGTACCGCACGATTCGGGAACGCTTTCGCCACGTTTGCTGCTTCAAAAATAAAATCAGGTTTCGCTTTGCGCCCAAAACCGCCGCCTAACAAAGTGACATTCACAGTGACTTGCTCGACATCCAAGCCAAAACTTTTCGCCAAACCATCACGCGCCGCTTGTGGATTTTGCACCGGTGCCCACGTTTCGATTTTATCGGCTTGCACCCGCGCAATCGCCACTGGCGGCTCCATCGGGGCTTGCGCTAAATGCGGCATGTAATAATCGGCTTTAACCTGCTGTTTAGCCTGAGCAAATGCCGTTTCAAGGTCGCCTTCTTCGCGCAACACTTTACCCGCCGAGGCCACCGCTTTTTCTAGCTCCTGCAAATAGGTCGCAGAATCATAACTGGCGTTATCGCCTGCGCTGCTGTTATCCCAGTCAATTTTTAACGCATTACGACCTTGAATCGCTGCCCAAGTATTGCTGGCAACCACCGCCACACCGCCCAACGGCGCAAACCCCGCAGGCTGCACTGCGCCTTCAAGCGTCAGCACTTTTAACACGCCTGCCACTTGTAACGCAGCACTGTCATCGACTTTCGCTGGTTTAGCCCCATACACAGGCGGACGTGCAATCACAGCGTATAACATATCGTCAAAATCGACATCCGCGCCAAACACGGCTTGCCCTTTGACAATATCCGCGCCATCAATCGCCAACGGTGCGCCCGTGAGTTTTTGATTAATGTAACGCCATTGCGCTGGCGTTTTCAGCGTCAAGCCTGCACGCTCAGGCACTGGCAACTCGCGGGCGATAGCCGCTAACGCACCAAAGCCCAGTTCTTTACCGCTAGGCACATGCGTCACCACATGCACACCGGCTTGGCACTCGCTAACCGGCACCTTCCACTGTTGCGCCGCCGCTTGCTCTAACATGTGCCTTGCTGCCGCCGCCGCCCGACGCAATGGGTCGAACCAATGGCGCATACTGCGCGAGCCGTCGGTGTTCTGATTACCGTATTTTTTCTCGTCACCGGGGGCTTGTTCTGCACGCACTCGCGCCCAATCTGCGCCTAATTCATCCGCGATCACCATCGCCACACTGGTGCGAATGCCTTGCCCCATTTCTGCGCGGTGATTCGTCACCGTCACCGTGCCATCGTCATCAATGCGAATAAAGACGTTAGGATCATCGACCCAACCGTTTGGCATCGCCGCCGCGCCATAGGCTTTAGCTTCCGCCTCAGCGGTTTCTGCGGCTTGACTAAAATCCCAACGCGCTGCCAAGACTAAAGCCGTGCTGGCTGCCATACCTTTTAGGAAACTGCGACGGCTGATGTTAGCGAGTAACAATTTATCTGCTTGACTCATGCGGTTTCCCCTTGCTTAACAACGCTGCGAATGGCATCACGGATGCGGTTATACGTGCCACAACGACAGATATTACCTTCCATCGCTTGTTCAATTTCTGCGTCAGTGGGCTGCGGATTGCTTTTTAATAATGCCGTTGCGCTCATGATTTGCCCGCCTTGGCAGTAACCACATTGCGCCACGCCTAATTCTAACCATGCCTGTTGCAAACGCTGACCGATGTCATCTTCTGCCATTGCTTCAATGGTTTGAATGTTTTTGCCTGCCGCCATCGAAACCGGTGTGGAGCAAGAGCGCACGGCTTGACCTTCTAAATGCACGGTACAGGCACCGCATTGGGCTAAACCACAGCCGAATTTAGTACCGCTCATTTTTAAAACATCTCTTAATACCCACAGCAAGGGCATATCGTCTGGCACATCCACTTCGTGGGGTTTACCGTTAATTGTCAGCATCGTCATGCTGGATTCTCCTAAAGGCTAATATTGTAGGGTGGAATAGCGCAGCGTATTCCACCATAGAATTCTGCAAAAAGCTGAATAAAAACAGGTTATAAGCTGCATGGTGGAATACGGCTTACGCCTATTCCACCCTACAACGAGCTAATGTGCTTCATCAAAGAGGAATTTATTTATATTGAGGGCTGTTATTCTGAGTTGTTAACACAATAATCCAGCTTTCTTGCCTAAAACTGCAAATTGTCGGACAACAGTATAAACTGATTTTCGCCTTCAATGTCGCATGACGCGGCACTTATGCGACCTACAACCCGCCTAAAAACGACAGACAAGCTTTAATCTCATCTGCGTCTTTCTCTAACTAAATACCCAAGAGGAAAACGCCATGTGTTCAAAAATAATATTAAAAAGCCTGTACTTATTTATATTTTGGCTAAACTGCCAAACCGTGCAAGCGGCTTGCACCATCGCTGAATGTGAACATGAAGTCTTTATCGACCGTGCAGGTTTTTATATCGCTTCTGTCGATATTGAATACTATGTTTCCGTTGCTGATGCTTATCAGCAACCCTATTTCTGGGGACTTTCCGTGCTCACCAGTGATGGGCGCAATCAAGGTGGTTTTAATAGCGGTTTAACCTTAAGCAATCACCTGTCATTTAACGGTTTTATTGCTTTTTACTTGCAACAAGCCGAAGCCGTCTCAATCACGCCTTATCGTTATACCGGTGACGCTGATCACTTTACCCTGACTTTGCAACAGCAAAATGTGAATACAGGTGAGCGTGTCACCGTGTTTGAAGATAACAACGCGGCGACTGATCAAGCACTGCAAACAGGTGTCTTATCCGCAGGTTTTTACGTGCTCAATGTGAAAGCCAACAACGCAGACGATGAAATTTACCTCGACCAATCGGTGGGCATCACAATTGATGCACAACACATGACTGGCGGCGTGCATGTAGGCGGTTGGTTTACTAAAGGCATGTCCCCACTGCCTGCCCGTTTTGCCGGTTTTTATATTGCACAACCGCAAACCATTCGCCTTAGAACGGCTTTTAACGAACCTGTGCAAGCAATGGAGATGGAAGCTCCCCTAATTAGGCTCTACCATCAAACAGAAAATGGCGATTTAGAAGCGTATAGTCCCGCCTCCGACAACACGCTAGCCGTTTCTAGCAATGTTGATGAACAACTCAGCAACGACGCTAGCCTGTCGCCAGCGGTGAGTGCCGATGGGCGTTATGTGGCCTTCGCTTCAAGGGCAAGCAATTTGGTGGCAGGTGATAACAATAATGCTTATGACATTTTCGTCAAAGATGTGAAAACAGGTGAAATAGAGCGGGTGTCAGTCGATAACGATGGGCAAGAGACGCAGCATTATGCAGTAGAGTGTTTTATTGATACACCGTGCACTTCAGTGATTTATGGCACGATATTTAGACCGCTGGATAAGATAGGTTTACATTCTGTGTGCGCTGATAGTTTATATCCTGCCATTAGTGGTGATGGGCGCTATGTGAGCTTTATTTCAGCGGCACGCTTTGATAACGATGATGAAAACAACACGGCTGATTTATTTCTCCATGATAGAGAAACCGGTAAAACACAACGCATTAGCCTGAATTTACAACAAGAAGGACGACGGCTTGATGCACAAACCTTAAAGGCTAGTTATCCAGACTATACACTTGATAACTGCTCACATAGCAATTTCCAGTATGCACGCACGCCAAACTATATCGAGCAATTGCCTACGGTGTTAAATAACTATTATCAAGCCGCTGCAATGAGTTATGACGGTCAATGGATTGCGTTTAATACCGATGCTGCTTTACTGCCTGAAGATAGCAATGAGGCTTATGATGTGTATCTGTATCACCGCGACACTGACAGCGTGCAGCGCGTTTCTGTCGATAGCCAAGGCGCACAAACTGAAGGGGGTTTAATTTCGTGTACTGATTATCACAGCGAGGAAGAGTGCGCATCACAAACAGAGGGTTTTATCACCATTACGCCTGACAGTTACTCCCAAAGCATTAGCCAAGACGGACGTTATATTGCCTTTGCTTCTCAAGCGATAGATTTGGTAAGCGATGACAGCAATTTGGTAGAAGATGTGTTTGTGCATGATCGAGAAACGGGCGAAACACGACGTGTCTCCGTGAACAGCAGCGGACAGCAAGCAGCACGTTACTTTTTGCCTTGTATGCATTCTGTGGGCTGTGATGAATATACTGCACCGGATATACGTGGACAATCTAATCAACCCGCAATCAGTGCTGATGGGCGTTATATCAGTTTTACCTCAACCGCGACCAATTTAGTGGCTGATTACAACAGCATTAATCGACAAGATGTGTATGTACATGATCGGGTAACAGGTGTCACGGAGGTGGTTTCGGTCGATAGCAATGGTCAATTATCAGATACACAAGGCCAAACGCAACCCATGACAAGCTCTTTTGACAGCATTATGCGAATTGGTAGCCATAGCGCGAAAATCAGTGCCGATGGGCGTTATGTTGTATTCTTGTCCACTGAAAATGCACTGGATGTGAATGAACAAACGATTGTAAACAATGAACAATCCTTTTTATTTCTGCGCGACCGAGAACAAGGCACAACGCAGCGTTTAAAACCGTTTACGGGTTTAGATAGCATGGCTGAAGTGGATATGCTTGTGCTGAGTAGTGACGCGCAGTTGATGAGCTTTCGCGCCATGAGTTATGGCACGACCGGTGATGTGTCTAATAGTCAGGTTTATGTGATGATGTTGCAGTAGGTACAGGGTATCTACATAAGCTAGAATTTCATATTAAAAACAATTAGTTTCTCGTTCCCACACGCCGTGTGGGAATGCAGTCACGACGCGCTGCGTCGTGGGTTCGTTTCAAGATAGAGCTAAACATCTGTTATTGGACTCACTCGTGACGTAGCACGTCACGACTGCATTCCCAAATGGCATTTGGGAACGAGAAAACAAGAAAAAACCCACCAAAACCCACAGACAAGCTACTCTCCCCCTAGCGTCTTTCTCTGAATATATACTCAAGAGGAAAAACGCCATGTGTTCAAAAATAATATTAAAAAGCCTGTACTTATTTGCATTTTGGCTAAGCTGCCAAACCGTGCAAGCGGCTTGCACCATCGCTGAATGCGAGCAAGAAATTTTTATTCGGCAAGCGGGGTTTTATCTCGCTTCTGCCGATATTGGACAATATGTTTATGACGGCATTTATGAAGAACGCTTGCAAATACCTTATTTCTGGTCGCTCTCGGTACTCACCAGCGATGGCACTAATCAAGGCGGTTTTAACAGCGGGTTGACCTTAAGCAATCACCTGTCATTTAACGGCTTTATTGCTTTTTACTTGCAACACGCGGAAGCCATTTCGATCACGCCTTATCGTTATACAGGCGATGCCGATCACTTTACCTTGAGCTTACAACAGCAAAATGTGAATACGGGTGAACGTGTCACTGTTTTTCAAGATAACAATGCAGCAACAGGGGTTGCGCTGCAAACTGATGTGTTAGCAGCCGGTTTTTATGTGATCAATGTCAAAGCCAATAACGCAGATGACAGCATTCAAGCTGACCAACGCGCAGGCATTACCATTGACGCTAAGCACATGACAGGTGGTGTGCATGTTGGTGGTTGGTATTCAGATTCGGCTATTACGCCCTCTGCCCGTTTTGCCGGTTTTTACATCGCCAAACCACAAACGGTACGTTTTCGCCTCGCCTTTAACGAAGCCGTACAAGCCGCAGGCATGAGTAAGCCATTAATCAAGCTGTATCATCAAACAGAAACGGGTGTTTTAGAGCCATATAGTTCTATCAAAGATGAAACACTCGCGGTGTCAACTGATGCCCTAGAGCAGCTTGCTAATCAACAAGCAATTACACCCGCAGTCAGTGCAAACGGGCGTTATATCGCATTCGCCTCCATAGCGGATAACTTGGTGGCAAATGACGATAACGGGATTTATGATATTTTTGTCAAAGATGTGCAGACAGGTGAAATAGAGCGCGTTTCAGTCGGTAGCGATGGACAAGTAGCTTACAATTATCAGATAACCTGTACACCTGAAGTCCCTTGCAAAGAACCTTGGAACTTTGAAATGTCTAAGACTTATGGCGTGTGTGCAGATAGTGTACGTCCTGCCATCAGTGGCGATGGGCGTTATGTGGGCTTTATCTCGGCGGCGGTATTTGATGCCGATGACAATAACAATGAACCGGATTTATTTGTACATGACCGAACAACAGGGGAAACAAAGCGTATTGCGTTAACTTTAACGCCTCACGGACAAAAGCTTGCAAATGATACAGAATCGGGCACTGTCGCGGCCTGTAATCGTGGTTTATATAATACACAAGCACCGCCTTATGCATTGATGAATTATCAGGCCGCCTCGCTCAGTGGTGACGGTCAGTGGATTGCATTTGAGACAAATGCCGCTTTGCTGCCTGAAGATACTAACGACGCTTATGATATTTATGTCTATCAATGGGATACTGGCAATGTACAACGGGTTTCGGTTGACAGCCAAGGCGCACAAGCGGAGTCGATTTCAATGACGTGTGAGGCTTACTGGGAGAATTTTTGCAGTAACTCCATATTTCAAAATGATGTCACCATCACACCCGATAGCCACTCACCGAGCATTAGCCAAGACGGACGTTTTATCGCGTTCACCTCTACAGCCACGCAATTGGTCAGCGATGACAACAATTTAGTGACAGATGTATTCGTGCATGACCGAGAAACTGGCACGACGCGGCGCGTATCTGTCAGCACCGAAGGGCAACAAACCGAACGCTATTTTATACCGTGTTATGGCGGTAGCAGTTGCATGTATACGCTTCCTTATACACACGGAGGAAATATAGAGCCTGTTATCAGTGCAGATGGGCGTTATATTACCTTTACCTCAACCGCGACTAATTTAATTGCGGATTACAATGCCACAAACCGCCAAGATGTGTATATTCATGATCAATTAACCGGCATGACTGAAGCAGTGTCTGTGGACAGCAACGGTCAATTATCAGAACAAGATAATATTGTTTATGACCCTTATAGACCGTCATTTTTGGGCGGGAATAGCGCAACAATCAGTGCCGACGGACGTTATGTATTATTCCTGTCTACCGACAACCGGCTTGATGTGAATGAGCCGGAGATTCAAGACAATCATCAGCCATTTGTATTCCTACGCGACCGTCAACAAGGCACAACACAGCGTTTAAAACCGTTTGCAACGCTGGATAATTCGCCTACCTTAACCGTGCCAGTGTTAAGTGCGGATGCTGCGTTGATGGCGTTTCAATGGAATGTGAGAGAGGAGGGAATGTATGTGGATAAAAGTCAGGTTTATGTGATGATGTTGCAGTAGGTTGGTAGTTTGTGTGCTTGAAAGCCTTGGTGTGTTGGTAGTCCTGTAATAGTAGTGCTATGGAGACTGAACTCTTAACTGAATTGTCTCATTATAATGATGGATAAAATTCCAGATAGCACCGATGTGATTTTCAATCTTTTTTGAAAAAGAGAGCGTTTTTCTGACTAAACGAGAAAT
>QKBZ01000261.1 GCA_003245895.1 Beggiatoa sp. | reverse complement strand
AATAGGTGTTATCCCTTACAAAGCTTACATAGCTATAAATGGAGGGGTTTTGTAGGTCGGATAAGGCGTAAGCCGTCATCCGACATCAGGGCTTAAAGGCATGCACATTTGTAGGGTGTGCGAAATGCCGCCACTGAGTTTATGTGTCGCAATGCATTTTCTCGGCATTTTGCGCACGCGGAGACGTTCTAACATCATTCAGACCCCTCCGCGTTCGCACCGCAAAAGGACGCGGCGTAAACCCTACAACAACCTTAACTTAATGGCAGTGACCATTTGGGAATGCATGCCTCGTCGCTCCAACGGCGCAAGCAAAACAATTGTAAGTTACACAAGTAGTCCGTCATACGACATTGTCGGCGGATGACGGCTTGCGCCTTATCCGCCCTACGAGTAAAGATAAATGTCTTTATGCACACCAGCTCAAATTAAGTGCTTGTCCTAACGCAGATTACTCTTTACTCTTAGCGGCAAATTATCAGGTCTAGCGAATAGTCAGTGTGGTTTTAAACCTTTTGTTAGGGTTTACCGTCAATATTGTCGGCACGCCGCTTAAGTTCACGACAAAACTAGGCTCAATAGTGACAACGCATACAATTAGCGTGTGGTGTTGGCTTTTGTATGGGTTGCGACATTGTCTTGTGATGTTACAACACTGTGTCACTACCCTTCATTTGTTTAATGTAAATGTGTTATGGATGAAAATGCAGTTTTAAGTACTCGCGCCTTACAATGTATCCGCGATGATCGCATTTTGTTTGATGCGCTCGACTTACAATTACAGGCGGGAGAAATCTTACAAATTGAAGGACGCAATGGCAGCGGCAAAACCAGTTTGTTACGCATCTTGTGCGGTTTAGCCTTGCCTGCTGAAGGGCACGTCTTATGGTGTGGCGAGACAATAGAGAAAGTTGCAGCACAATATCGCAGCGAATTGTTGTATATCGGCCATTACGCAGGCATCAAAATCGACTTAACGCCCTTAGAGAATTTAGCAATGGCTCGCGCCTTCGCTGCGCATTGTTTACCCATGTCCGATGAAGAAGCCTTATCCAAGGTCGGTTTGTATGGTTTTGAAGATGTCCCTACACGCACTTTGTCAGCAGGACAACAACGCCGTGTCGCCTTAGCACGCTTATTAATTCGACAAGCACAAGTGTGGATTTTAGATGAGCCGTTTACTTCTTTAGATAAAGCGGCTGTAAGCATGATAGAAAACCTAATCGACCAACACGCACAAGCCGGTGGCATGGTGGTCTTAACCTCACATCAACCCGTCAGTTGTCCGCACACGCCAGTGCGTAGCCTAGACTTAAACGCCTTGCCACAACCACAATACTAATTTCCCCTTACTTACAACGTCAGATAAAGCCATGCACTTAAGTTCTATTCAGCGCATTATGGGGTTGTTGCTGATTGCTTTTAGCTTAACCCTGTTGCCACCGATATTATTATCCGCTTTATACCAAGATGATGCGCTCGCGCATTTGCTGATTGCTTTTGCAGTCATGTGTGGCCTTGGCCTATCCATGTGGTTTCCTGCTCGTCACCAACGTAAAGAATTACATTTACATGATGGTTTTATTATCGTTGCAGGCTTTTGGACTTTGTTAAGTTTAGTGGGTGCTTTGCCTTTTTTACTGGGGGCAGATTTAGATTTGGCGCAAGCCGTGTTTGAATCTGTGTCGGGCTTTACCACTACCGGCGCGACAGTTATTGTCGGTATTGATGGCCTGCCACAATCCATTTTGTACTATCGACAACAACTACAATGGTTAGGCGGCTTAGGCGTGATCGTTTTGGCAGTGGCCGTCTTGCCCATGTTAGGCATTGGGGGCTTGCAATTATACCGCGCAGAAACGCCAGGCCCGATGCGCGATGACAAATTAACGCCACGTTTAGAACACACTGCAAAAGCTTTGCTTTTTATCTACTTATTTTTAACGGTTGCCTGTGCCTTTAGTTATTGGCTAGCGGGCATGAGTGCTTTTGATGCGGTCTCTCACAGCTATTCCACAGTTGCAACCGGTGGTTTCTCAACACATGATAAAAGCATTGGCTTTTATGACAATCATGTAATTGAATTTATTTGTATTTTTTTTATGATGTTAGGCAGTTTAAACTTTGCCATTCACTTCAATGTGGGTAGACGTTTTGACTTGCGCTTATATTGGCAAGATGTGCAAACCCGTGTTTTTATTTATATTGTGACCGGCTTAGTCCTCTTCTCAGCCTTACTGTTATGGCTATACGATCACTTTAGTTTGCTAGACTCCTTGCGCCATGCTTCATTCGGTGTCGTGTCGATTATTTCCAGTAGTGGTTTTGGCACCGAAAGCGTCGCCGACTGGCCGTTACTGTTACCCGTGTTGATTTTATGTAGTGGTTTTATCGGGGGCTGTGTCGGGTCTACTACAGGCGGTATGCGAGTAGCGCGGGTAATTTTGTTATATAAGCAGGCTTCCCGCGAAATCATGCGCTTGATTCACCCCAATGCGGTGATTGCCGTGAAAACCAGCAATCAGCGCGTCTCTGACCAAGTGGCGCAAGCGGTGTGGGGTTTCGCCTTCTTATATATGATCAGCTACATCTTGTTATCATTTTTATTTATGTTAGTGGCCTTTGACGGCACCTTAACCGCAGATCAAATCTTAATCGCCTTTTCCGGTGTCGCTGCCACCTTAAACATGACAGGCCCTGCCTTGGGCGAAGTCTCTAGCACCTTCAAAACTATCAACGATGCTGGGTTATGGGTGCTCAGTTTTACCATGTTGCTAGGCCGCTTAGAGATTTTCACCTTATTAGTGTTACTCACGCCCGCATTTTGGAGACGCTAACCCATGTCCATTGCTCCTCCTCGTGTGTGTGCACCGTTTTGTAGGGTGGAATAGGCGTAAGCCGTATTCCACCATGCAGCTTATAATCTGTTTTTACTCAGCTTTTTGCAGAATTTCATGGTGGAATACGCTGCGCTATTCCACCCTACAACGACTCACCGCCATTAAGTTAAGGATTTGCACCGTTCTTGTAGGGCGGATAAGGCGTAAGCCGTCATCCGCCGCTTGTAGCTTGGATCAAGCTTCACGCGCACGATGTCGGATGACGGCTGCGCCTTATCCGACCTACAAAATTGCGTTAACTTATTGACCACAAGTACCGTATTAACCACGACAACCGATATACCCAAATAAAACCATGCACTTAAGTTCTATTCAGCGCATTATGGGCTTATTGCTGATCGCCTTTAGCCTCACCTTATTACCACCCATTATTCTCTCTGCCTTATATGAAGATGGCGCAGTGCTGCATTTTCTTGCCGCCTTTGCAGCCATGATTGTGCTAGGTTGGATATTATGGTTTCCTGCCCGTCATCAGCGCAAGGAACTCCACTTACATGATGGTTTTGTCATTGTGGCAGGCTTCTGGGGCTTACTCAGTATGGTTAGTGCCCTGCCTTTTTTAATTGGGGCACCACATTTAGATGTTGCACAATCGGTGTTTGAATCCATTTCAGGATTTACCACCACAGGGGCAACCGTCATCGACGAATTAGAAAGGCTGCCTAAATCCATTCTTTATTATCGCCAACAATTGCAATGGTTAGGCGGTTTAGGCGTGATTGTATTAGCCGTCGCCGTGTTACCGATGTTAGGCATCGGGGGCTTACAATTGTACCGTGCGGAAACCCCAGGCCCGATGCGCGATGACAAACTTACACCACGCTTAGAACACACAGCAAAAGCCTTACTCTTTATTTATCTTTTTTTAACAGTTGCCTGCGCCTTCAGTTTTTGGGCGGCGGGCATGAGTGCATTTGATGCAGTTGCACATAGTTATACCACGGTTTCTACCGGTGGTTTCTCCCCTTACGATAACAGCATGTTACATTTTAAAAGCCCGCTGATCGAAGCTATTTGCATCTTTTTCATGATCTTAAGTAGCTTAAACTTCGCTGTGCATTTTAATGTCGGTCGCCGTTTAAACCTGCGCTTATTTTGGCAAGATACCCAAACCCGTGTCTTCCTCTATATCGTATTTGGCTTAACCCTGTTCTCAATTGTTGGGGTGTGGCTCTATGATGGACGTTATGATTTCTTAGACTCGGTACGCCATGCTACTTTTTATGTAGTCTCAATTATCTCCAGTACAGGGTTTGGTACCGTAGGCTTTTCAGATTGGCCTTTAGGTTTACCAGTGTTAATTTTATGTAGTGGTTTTATCGGTGGCTGTGTAGGGTCTACGACAGGCGGCATTCGGGTAGCACGGGTCATTCTGTTGTACAAACAAGCCTCACGAGAAATCATGCGCTTAATTCACCCTAATGCCGTGATTGCGATTAAATCAGATAATCAGCGTGTCTCTGATCCCGTTGCACAAGCGGTGTGGGGCTTTGCATTTTTGTATATGATTAGCTTTTTTCTGCTGTCATTCTTATTCATGATGGTTGCTTTTGATGGGCCGTTAACCTCTGAACATGTGTTAGTTGCCTTCTCTGGCGTAACGACAACACTTAACCTCACAGGCCCCGGTTTAGGTAGCGTTTCTAGCACCTTTAGCAGCATCAACGATGCAGGCTTGTGGGTATTAAGTTTTGCCATGTTATTGGGACGGCTAGAAATTTTTACCTTGTTAGTGTTACTCACCCCCGCCTTCTGGAGACGCTAAGTCATGTCTATTGCTCCCAACTATCGCCGCCATCGTGTGCTATATGCTGTTCTAATTCTGATCGTGCTGGTCTTAGGCTTAGCCTCGCGCAAACTCACTGGCTTGCCACCGTGGATCAGCCTTAACGCGGGAGATAGTTTGTGGGCATTGTTAGTTTTTTTACTCTTTGGCTGGCTGAGTCCGCACAGCAGCAGCGTCAAAATCGCAGCATGGGCGTTAATCTTCGCCTTTGCCATCGAATTTAGCCAACTGTATCAAGCAGATTGGATCAATCAACTAAGACAACACACTTTAGTTGCCTTAGTGATTGGACGCGGCTTTGTCGCGTGGGATTTACTGCGTTATAGCGTGGGGATTGGTTTCGGACTGGTAGTAGAATTGGCGTTTCACCACTGGCGAGATCAACGCTTTAAACCTTAAAACCAACCTTTTAACAGCTTATTCACATGATCACCTAATTCCTGATACACCTTTTCATCTTGTTTTTGCTGAGAAGTCGCGCCTTGCTCCAGTGGGTTTGCTGCCTCTACCCCTTTTTGTAGTAAATGGCTCAAACCCGCTGAACCTAATGACCACAACACTTTCATATCCGGTTCAACTTGTGGGCTATTAAACGTCCCAGATAATAAAACCGGTATGCCAATGCCGCTTAATTCCTGTAATGACTTGCCTTCTTGCCCCGTGCTGGTATTCACCACCATGGTATTTAGACGCAAATCCAGCGTTTGCTGTGGCAAATCAATTTGCCCTGTGCCGTCTACCCGCAACAAAGGTGACTCCATCAATAAATCTTCCGTCTGCAAAATGCCGTTTTGCGCTAAAAACTTCATAGTCAAACTAGAAAAGTCACTTTGTAAGGGTTCTTCTGGTGGTGCAGAATCACCCTTAATAATGGCTTTTGCCTGCCGCAACACGCGCCCTAAGTTAAAACCATTCACCACCCCATCACGCATTTGCATCGCTATCGTGCCATTTAAAGCTTGCATGATTTGATCAGGCGTTTCAAAAGCACTGTTTAACTGCAACTGCGCTGCTGTCGTGCCTGCCAACAAATCCACTTGCGCAACATCATTTAACAAAGGCTGTAGCGACACTTGTTGTAGGTTTTCATCCAAACGCAGTTGCACTGGTAATTGGCTGGCATTTAACTGTACATTGCCTTGCAATTGCCCACTGTACAAATCTAACTGATTGTTAATGCTGATTTTACCTTGTTTGGCTTGCAACAACACATTGACATTTTGCACCGTCGCGCCAGCCGCTGTTAACTCACCGACTTTGACCGTCCCATTCACATCTAATTGTTGCAACAACTCCAATGGCAATGGCGCACTGGCTTCCGCTGTCTTAGTTTTATCCGTTTGTTCTTGAGTCGCGCTATCACTGCTCGGCGGTAAATAACGATCCACATTTAGCTTGTCCAGCCCTAAGGTAAATTTCACCGCCAAAGGGTCTAAGGCACTAAAAGCGACATTGCCTTGCAAAGTGCTATCATCCAACACCAATTTTAAGCCGGTTAAGGCTGGTGCTTGTGGCGTGCCGCTAAACTGAGTTTGCAAACTGATGCGCGTTAAGGCTTGTTTATCGGTTAATTCCAAGGCAGGCAATTTCAACTCAGCTAATACAGATTGCAAGTTAAACGGCTTCACCGTCAACGAGCCACCTACTTGTGGCAAGCCACTGCTCGTTTGCTGCAAAGTCACCGCCGCTTGCGCATTCACACCAAAGGCTTGCACGCTCAATTGTTCCACTTCCACGCTGCTTTGTTCGGGATGCAACAAAACCTTTTGTGCTAACACTTGATGTTGATCTAACTGCAAACGCACTTCACTGACATTTAATGCCTTCGCCGAACCGGTCACTGCTGCATTAAACGCCGCTTGTTGTACTGCCAACGGAATTTCAGGCGCATTAGTGGTTAACTTCGCCAACACCTCTGCCAAACTGGCTTTTAATGCTAAATCCGCTTGTACTTTAGGATCATCACCTGACCACTCTTGCACTTGCAACTGGCCACCACCGCGCACGCCTAACAAATCGACATTAAGTTTCGGCATGCTGATCTGTCCATCAGCTAAGCCAATATGCAAACTGGGAATATCAATTTGCCCATCATCTAATTTCAACACGCTGTTAGTGATTTCCACTGACTGTTGCAATGCGCCACTGAGGCGAGTGCTAAAACTAGCATGTTGCAAGGCATCTGCTTTTAAATTCTCCGGCAAACTAACTTGAAACTGTTGTAACACCGTGCGCGGGCTGAAATCTAACAACTGCACTTCCGCCGCTAACGTTGGATTTGTCAGCAATGCTTCAATTTTGGCATCACTACGCAACTGCAATTGTTCTAAGGCTTCAATCGTCAAACCACTGACGACTAAAGTCTGCTGTGCTAAATCAGCACTCACCGCCGCCGTATTTAAGCGCAGTGTTTGTTGTCCATTGGGTAATTGTGCTTGTTGTACCGTTAACGCCAAGGCCAATTTATTTAACGCATACTGCTGCGCTTCCATATTCAAGGCCAAAGCGGTACTTAAAGTGATATTGGCTTGCAATGGCGCTGCACTGCCTTCTTGTTGCACATTTGCGGTTAAATTGATCGGAATTGGCGCGGATAAGGGGTATTGAATCTCGCCGCTGGTAACATTAATACCGGAGACTTTATAAGCACTGCCACTGCTGGCATCTGCCCAATGCACCACGGTATCGGCTAACACCACACCGGCAATAGTGATGCGCTTAAAGGGTAAACTGCTGTCTTGACTGGCAGGCTGTTCTTCGGATTGTCCTAAAGCGGCTAAATCATCCCAGTTGGTCGCACCTTGTGCATCTTTGGCTAACCATAGCTCGACTTGCTCCAAGCGCACCGTATTCAGTTTTAACTCACCAGTTAACAGCGGCAACACACGCACTTGCACTTGTACATGTTGAACGGCGGCGAATAAAGGCGACTCTTCGACAAAGGCTGGTGCATTGCTAAAGCTCACACGCCCAATATCTATGCCTAACCACGGGAACAACGTCCACGCTAAATCGCCTTCCAACTGCAACTCGCGTCCGGTCTGTTGTTGCACAAGCTCTTGAATTTGTGGCTTGTAATCATTCGGATTAATCAACCATGACGCAACAACCACCGCCACAATTAACAGCAAGACGAGTCCCAGCAATAGACCGCCTAACAGTTTTAACAATTTCATGTTGTATCCTCGCTCAGGTATGCAACGGCCTACCGGATGATGCTCAAGACCGGCGGCGGTGTTATAAGGTAAATTCTGCCCACACAGGCGCGTGATCGGACGGTTGTTCTAAAGTGCGTGGCGCAGTGTCGATGGCACAGGCTTGGCACTGCTGCGCCAAAGCATTAGAGGCTAACACTAAGTCAATGCGCAAACCGTGATTGCGTCTAAAGCCCGCGCCACGATAATCCCACCAACTAAAACTGGCTTCTGCTTGTTCAAAGCGGCGAAAACAGTCCTCAAGCCCTAAGGCTAAAATATCGTTTAACGCGGTACGCTCAGCCGGACTAACCAATACTTTACCTGCCCATTTTTGCGGATCGTGTACATCTGCATCCGCTGGCGCGATATTAAAATCACCGACAATCACGACATGTTTATGTTGTGTTTGTAACTGTTGCACCTGCGCGTGCAAAGCTGCCAACCATTGCAATTTATAGTGATATTTATCTGAATCAAGGCTAGACCCATTCGGCACGTATAGATTTAAAAAGTATAAATCGCCAAATTGCAGCCCTAAAATACGGCGTTGTGGATCAGACAATGCAGGAAAGTCTGTAAGTAAGGTGTCGTTGCTAGCAGGCTGACGACTTAACACCGCCACCCCGTTATAAGTTTTCTGCCCTGCATAATAAACATGATACCCTGCCTCACGCAGCGGTTCTAAGGGGAATAGCTCATCTGTGACTTTAGTTTCTTGCAAGCCCAAAATATCCGGCTGATGCTGTTGTAACCAATCCAACACATGCGGCAACCGCACCCGCAAGGAATTCACGTTCCATGTCGCGATTTTCATTTGAATACTGTCCCTTTGATTTTTTTAGAAGGGCTAGGGTACTGCATGTGAGGTGAGAATGGGAGGCAAAAGCGGTGTGGAATGTGTGATGTATTTCGTTATATTTGCCTAACATAACCGCTTTAAGCAAACATTGTCATTGTAGGGTGCAATAGCGCAGCGTATTCCACCCTACAAAGGGACTTTTCAGCACCACTTGAGAATATTT
>QKBZ01000384.1 GCA_003245895.1 Beggiatoa sp. | reverse complement strand
CTCTTGTAAAAACAATGTACTTCTCGTTCCCACCATTTTGGTGGGAATGCATGCCGCGTCGCTCCAGCGGCGCGAGTCGTGGTTATAAGCGCATTTTCATTCCTATACGTGCCGCTGGAGCGACACGGTATGCATTCCCATCGGGACGATGGGAACGAGTGAACACTTGTTTTTACAAGAGATATTTCACCGAACTCAGGTCAAGCGGCATACCGAGTGGGATTTCGCCCACCCTACAACTATTATTTTAATAAACTGTTCTTGTACCTCAGTACCTTATGTCTATATGGCCTTTCTCGTTTCTATTAGAGCATTGAATTATGTTATTAATTCCCGGTTATCAGCTTTTACAAAAAATTGATGAAACCATTAATTCTGAGGTTTATCGCGCTTTGCGTGAAAGCGATGAATTACCGGTAATTCTCAAAGCCTTAAAAACGGAATACCCTTTACTTGCTAAACAAAATCAATACCGCCATGAATATGATTTATTAGTACGCTTAAACTTAAGTGGTACGATTAGAGCGTATGCCTTGGAATATGTGCGCAACTTGCCAGTATTAGTGTTAGAAGATTTTAACGCCAACTCTTTGCGCAAATTATTACAACAACAAAAATTATCGTTAATTGAAAAACTAGAAATTGCTATTTTAATCGCTGAAGCTGTCGGCGAATTACATGCAAAAAATATTATTCACAAAGACTTAAACCCCGCCAATATTATTTACAACCCTCATAACCAACGCTTAAAGCTGATTGATTTTGGCATTGCCTGCCAAGTCTCACACGAAACCCCCACCCACCGTTTACCTGACCGCTTAGAAGGCACGCTGGCCTATATTTCACCCGAACAAACAGGCCGTATGGACAGAGAAATCGACTATCGTTCGGATTTCTATGCTTTAGGCGTGAGTTTATACGAGTTATTCACCGGTCAACTGCCCTTTGACACCCATGACAGTATGGAATTGATTCACTGTCATTTAGCCAAACAAGCCACGCCACCGCATGAGCTAAAACCGGAAATTCCGGTGGCGGTGTCGCAATTGATTATGAAATTATTAAACAAAGTGGCTGAAGAGCGTTATCAAAGTGCATGGGGCTTGCGCACCGATTTAGCCGACTGTTTGCAACATGTGCAAACCAAAGGCAATGTATTAGACACTTTAAACAGTCGGCATAAAGTATCTAATCAATTTCAAATTCCGCCTTTGCTGTATGGACGTAAAACTGAGTTAGACAGTTTACAACGAGACTTTGAGCGCGTCTTTCACAGCGAAACCGCTTTATTAGTGTTAATTGCAGGCGAAGCAGGTGTAGGTAAAACCGCATTAATTCAGCATTTTCAACGCCGTATCAGAACACAAGCCTGTTATTTATGTGGTGGTAGTTTTGAGCAATTACAGCCTGCTATTCCGTATAGTGCTTTATTAAATGCGTTGCGAGAATTAATCCAATCTGTCTTAATGGAAAGTCAAAGCCAGTTACAACAGTGGCAACAGCGTTTAATCAACACCTTTCCTAACAGCCTGCCGCAATTAGTGGCTATATTACCCGAATTAAAAAGCTTATTGCCTGAGCATTATTTAACGGGGGGTGAAGTGATTACCCAACACACTTATTTAAATAAGTTGTTTGTCAGTCTGATTCAAACGTTTGCCCAAGTGGATAAACCATTAGTTATTTTTTTAGATAATTTACAATGGGCAGATCAAGCTACTTTAAAATTATTATTACCGCTGATTGAAAACATCCCACACTTATTGCTAATAGGCACTTATCGCAATCAAGAAGTCAATACTTATCATAGCTTACATCAAGTATTAGAAACCGCACGCAATACACAACTCCCCCTCAAAACGCTATTTTTAACCCCGTTAAGTATTAGCTATGTCAATCAATTCATTGCTGACAGTGTCAATACCTTAAGCTCTAACAGTTTAAGTTTAGCGCAAGTGGTGATGGCGAAAACGGATGGCAATCCGTTTTTCATGATTGAGTTTTTACAAACCTTATTCCATGAACATATTTTATTTTTTGATGAACATGCAGGTATTTGGCATTGGGATTTAGAGCGGGCAAAAACCTGTGATATTACCGCAAATGTAGTGGAATTATTAGCGGATAAAATTCAAAAACAACCGATTCGCATTCAACACTTATTAAAGCTAGCAGCTTGTATCGGTGTACAGTTTAGCTTATATGATTTAATTCAACTCAGTGAGAAAAATGTCACCCGTGTTGAAACTGCATTACAACAAGCCGTTCAAGCCGGTTTATTACTGCCGTTAAATAATCATCCTACTTACAACGAACAACAAGAACTATTCCGCTTTACTCATAACCGTATTCAACAAGCGGCCTATTCTTTAAACAGTGAAACTGAGCAATACAGCACGCACCAACGTATTGGGCAATATTTATTAAAAAACACCACGGCTGAAAACCGCCAACACCTTATTTTTGAAATCGTTAAACACTTAAATAAAGGCATTCCCTGCTTAAGTTATATGGCTGAATATAAGGAGTTAGCAGAATTAAATGTGTTGGCAGGACAAACCGCAATGGCAACCGCGACGTTTGATGTTGCCATTAGTCATTTTACCATGGCAAAAAGTTTGCTCGGCAATGATGGCTGGACGTTACATTATTCGTTAATGTTGTCTACTATCGATAAGTTATTTAATGCGTATTATGCCCAAGGCTATTGGCATGAATTAGAGACACAAATTAAAGAAACCTTGCCACATATTAATAAGCATATCGAAAAAGTAAATTTATATGAATTATGGATTCGCTTGCTGATTGCGAAAAAGAAATACCGCGAGGCGATTCGTTTAGCATTAAATGTTTGCCAAAAGCTATGGATTAAAATTCCTTTACACCCAAAGCCTTATACACAAAAAGTCAGTTTATTAAAGACCCGCGTTTTACTGTTCACCAAACCGATCAAACAACTCGAACATTTGCCTGAAATGAAAGCAGGGCGGGCGCGGGCAGCCATGCAAATTTTAACTTGTATTTTATCCGCGACCTTTTTTAGCCATCCGCGCTTAGCCCCGCTGATTATGTTAAAGCAAGTGCGTTTATCCTTGCGGCATGGCAATACACCTGCGTCTAGCCACAGTTATGCCTGTTATGGCTTATTTTTATGTGGTTATCTCCATGACATCAGGCATGGTCAGCAATTTGGACAAGCAGCCTTAGCGGTCGCCAAACGTTTTTCTGCTTATCCAGTGTTTAAAATTCGCACGCAATACTTGGTGTACACCTTTATCGACCCGTGGACACACGCGCTACGCGATTTATTAGCGGGTTTGCAAAGTTTGTCACAGCAAGCACGAGAAGTGGGGGAATTGGAATATGCCGCGCATAGCATTTGCAGTTATACCCATTACGCATGGTTAACCGGTTGTGAACTGTCTTCATTAGCGCAAGAAGTAGAGCAATATCAGGCCACATTACACAATTTGCATCAAGAGGCAATATGGGAAAATCAAGCCATTTTGCAGCAAACGATTGTTAATCTGACTCATGCCACCGCACATCCTTGGGAATTGCGCGGCGAATATTATCAAGACTTAACACAATTACCGCACCATATAGAAAAGAAAGAATGGAGTAGTTTATTTTTATTTTATTTCTTCCGCTTATTATTAAATTTTTGGTTTAACCGCTATCCGCAAGCATTAGCCGATGCACAACAAGCAGAGAAATATCATGGTTTAATTAAAGCATCGGCGTGTTTTCCCGTATTTCGCTTTTACTACACCTTAACCCAATTAGCGTTATTAGATGAATTAAGCACCCGAGAACGACAACAAGCCTTAGTTGAAATTTTAAATGCCCGCGAATTATTTCAAACGTGGAATTTATACGCCCCAGAAAATCACCAACACCGTTTGCATTTATTAGATGCAGAATTAGCCCGTGTGCAGCAGAAAAATATCCAAGCCCGTTACCATTATGAAGAGGCGATTCGTTATGCACATCGACACGGCTATATCCAAGAAGAGGCGGTAGCATGGGAGTTAGCAGCACGCTTTTATTTACAACATCAACATGAGGTGATGACCCGTTTTTGTTTGCAACATGCACGGCATTGTTATCAAGGTTGGGGCGCGAAAACTAAAGTGCTCATGTTAGAACAGCATTACAACCGTTGGTTAAATACCAATACTTTGCCATCGGGTTACGATTTCAACACTTTAGCGTCAATTAGTCATAGCAATTATTTAGACAGTTTGGATTTAGTCACTGTAGTGCGTGCTTCGCAAGCCTTGGCCAGTGAAATTGTATTAGAGCAATTGTTAGCAAAGTTAATGCATATTGTGATTGAAAATGCGGGGGCAGAACGAGGCTTTTTGATTTTAGAGAAAAATGGGCAATGGGTGATTGAGGCACAAGGTTATGCCGATAATCATCAAATCCAAGTGTCGCAAACCAATAGCCCACAACAAGAGTTAGTGTTAGCAGAAAGCTGTTTACCGATGGCGATCATTCACTATGTGGCACGCACGCATGGCCATGTTGTGCTCGCTGATGCCAGCAGTGAGGGAGCATTTACCCATGATGCTTATATACAAACCACTCGTCCTAAGTCTGTGTTATGTATGCCTTTATTGCATCAAGGCAAATTAAATGGCTTGTTGTATTTAGAAAATAATTTGGCTAGTGGCTTATTTACCCAGCGTTTAGAAGTGTTAGAACTGTTGTCTGCTCAAGCAGCGATTTCTATTGAAAATGCACAGCTTTACCGCAATTTGCAGCGTTTTAACCATAATTTAGAAGAATTAGTTGATATTCGCACAGAAGAGTTATCAGGTTTAGTAGAGCGTTTAGAAAGTACTACACAACAAGCGGAAGCGGCAAACCGCGCTAAAAGTGCTTTTTTAGCCAATATGAGTCATGAATTGCGCACGCCGCTAAATGCCATTTTAGGCTTTGCGCAGTTAATGCAGCGCGATATTAACAATACAGACATCCAGCAAGAAAACTTATCTATTATTCTGCACAGCGGTGAGCATTTATTAGAATTAATTAATGATGTGCTGGAAATGTCTAAAATTGAGGCGGGGCAAACAGAATTAATTGAAAGCACTTTTAATCTGTTAAATATGCTAAACCATTTGCGCGAAATGTTATTGATTAAAACACGCGAGAAAGGTTTGCAACTGCATTTTGAATATTTAGGCGAACTTCCCGAATATATTAAAACGGATGAACGTAAGCTAACGCAAATTTTACTAAATTTATTAGGCAATGCGATTAAATTTACCTTAAAAGGTGAAGTGCGCTTACAAGTGCAAAGCGTGATCGCCAATGGTTCTGAACAATGCCAATTACAGTTCTCAGTGCATGACACAGGGGTCGGCATCGCAGAGGAAGAATTACCTTCACTGTTTGAAGCTTTTCAACAAGCCAGTAGTCGCCACGCGACTTTAGAAGAGGGCACGGGCTTAGGTTTAACCATTAGCCGTCAATTTGTGCATATGATGGGCGGCGAAATCGAAGTCAGTAGTCAAGTAGGGCAAGGTTCTTGTTTCCGCTTTTATATCTGGGTGTTACGTTCTAATGTGCAAGCCTTGTCATTAGAACACCATTCACAGCGGGTATTGCACTTAGCCCCTGACACGCCTAAAACCCGTTTATTAGTGGTTGAAGATCGTGAGGAAAACCGTTTATTAATGCGCCGCTTGCTGAGCACCGTTGGATTTGAGGTGTTAGAAGCAGAGCATGGTGCAGAAGCGATTCAGCGTTGTCGCACGCACATGCCAGATTTGATTTGGATGGATATGTTAATGCCGGTGATGGATGGCTATGAAGCCACACAAAAAATTCGAGCGTTGCCCAATGGTCAACATGTGCCCATCATTGCGCTGACGGCCAGTGTGTTTGAACGCGATAAGCAAGCAGTACTCGCAGCAGGTTGCAGTGATTTTGTCGGCAAGCCATTTACCGCCGATGCCATTTTTGAAAAAATCGCGCAGCATTTATCCGTTAGCTATGTTTATGAGCGCGATAAAACTTTAAATACGGTACAAGAAGCTGATCCGCCCGTGCGTTTAACCCGCGAAAACTTATTAACTTTACCTCGTGAATTGCGCACACAGTTATATTACGCGGTTGCCTGCGCCGATACTGAACAAGTGTTACATCACTTGCAACCTGTCACCGAGCAATATCCTGAAGTGGTGCAGGCCATTCGCCGTTTAGTACAAGATTTTTGTTTTGAACATTTGCTGGCGTTATTGCAAGAAGATATGGCGCAATAAAAACATAACTTTAAAATTATCCTGATAAAGCTTGTTTATCGTTATAAAAGCAGCACAATAGTAGCACTGCTTGCAAACGGTAATGCCCATGCAGTCATTTCTAAGCATTAACTAATTAAATATGATAAACCAAGCTGGGTTTGATGTTGTTAACACCCCTTAAAGCTCGAAAAAATGAATTGTAAAATGTAGGGGCGTGGAGTCACTGCCATTAAGTTAAGGGTTTGCACTGTCTTGTAGGGCGGATAAGGCGTAAGCCGTCATCCGCCGCAAGTGGCTTGGTTCAAGCGTCAAGCAAGATGTCGGATGGCGGCTAAAGCCTTATCCGACCTACAAACACGCTTAACTTAATGGCAGTGGGGCGTGGGGTGGATAAGGTGTGAGCTGTCATCTGCCATCAATCTCTATGCCTTGTCTGGATCACGATTTTCAAGATAACCGCATTTTCAGATGAATGGAGTTCAATGTTCTGTACCGCTCATTCTGAAAATTCTTTAATTCTGTCAATTCTGATTCAGACAACAAACGTCATGGCGGATGACGGCTAACGCCTTATCCGCCCTACGATTCACCATTAATTAATGGTAGCGTCGCAACACAAAGAAAAAAACGCAAGCAAGGAGGAGCAGGTATCACGCAATACAGATGCCTGAATTGGTGTTAATAAACCCACATAAAACCACTAAACGAGGAGGGGAAGTTATGGCGGATCGGCGCTTACAAGTGTTTCATACAGTCGCTAGATTACTGAGTTTTACCAAGGCGGCAGAAGCTTTGCATATGACACAACCAGCGGTCACCTTTCAAGTGCGGCAGTTAGAAGATTATTTTAATACCCGCTTATTTGACCGCACGCACAATCGGATCACTTTAACGGAAGTGGGTGAACGTGTGTTTGAATACGCCGAGCGTATTTTTGACTTATACGCACAAATGGAAAACTCGGTCAAAGAAATGACCGGAGACATCAGTGGCGTGTTATTAATCGGTGCTAGCACCACCATTGCGGAATATATGTTGCCTGCTTTATTAGGCGATTTTAAAAACCGCTATCCTGAAGTGACCATTCGCTTACGGGTTGCCAACACAGATGAAATCGTGTCGATGGTGGAAAATAACATCATTGACTTAGGCGTGGTGGAAGCCCCTGTGCATAATAAGAGCTTAGCGGTAGAATTATGTCGTATGGATCAATTAGTTGCTATCGTGCCGCCTAAGCATCCTTTAGCCCAACAAGAACGGGTCACGGTAGAGGAGATTGCACAATATCCCTTTATCTCGCGGGAAGAAGGTTCTGGCACGCGCGATGTGATCTTAGACTATTTTGCACAAGCCAACTTATCGATTTATGATTTAAACGTGGCGATGGAGTTAGGCAGTTCAGAAGCGATAAAAGGCGCGGTGACTTCAGGAATGGGCTTATCGATTTTATCGCGTGCCACGATTCAAAAGGAATTACAATTAGGCACCTTAAGATCAATCGAGCTAAATCCGATCTTAGAACGCCCGTTTTCCTTTGTGCATCAAAAACAAAAGTTTCGCTTACGCACCATGGAAGAATTGTTAAACTTTGCTCGCCAGTATTGCCAATCGCACCCCCACTAACGGGTTCAAGCCCTGCGGATTATGACGGACAACACCTTAAAACGTATTAGTAAACTTGCACGCCAATTGCCAACAGCCGAACAAGCGACGCTGTTGGCATTTGCTGAATTTTTGCACACCCGCAGTGCGCTTGAGGCACCACCGCCACCCCGCTTGCAGCCGATTCCACGTCCTGAGCAGGAATCGGTGATCGCTGCCATTAAGCGTTTATCACAAACCTATCCCATGCTGGATAAAGCGACCTTGTTCAATGACACATCACAATTGATGACACAACATGTGATGCAAGGCCGTCCGGCAAAAGAAGTGATCGACGACTTAGAAAAGCTTTTTCAACAGCATTACGCTCAGCTACAACACACGGATCAATAGAGCCTCATGGTTAAAGTCTTAAAACAGTGGTTTCATCGCTATTTTTCAGACCCTCAAGCAGTTTTTCTTGCGGTTTTTTTAGTCGCTACCTTCACCATTATTATGACAATGGGACATATACTGGCACCCGTATTAGCCAGTATTATCATTGCATATTTATTAGAAGGTTTAGTGAAAAACTTAATGCGTGGGCATGTACCTAGGCGTATTGCGGTGCTTGTTGTGTTTATGGGCTTTTTGGCGTTATTAATCTTTTTATTACTCTTTTTATTACCGCTATTATCTTACCAGTTAAGCCAGTTATTCCAAGAATTGCCTAATATGTTAGGGCATTGGCAAACGCGGCTAATGGAGTTACCACAACGCTATCCAAACTTTATTTCCGTTGAGCAGATTGAAAACTTAATGAATACCATTCGCTCTAGTGCCCGTACTGTGGGACAAGTAGTGTTATCGTATTCATTAGCTTCTATTCCAATGGTGATTGCCTTAATTGTTTATCTTGTATTAGTACCTTTAATGGTATTTTTCTTCTTGATCGATAAAGATAAAATTTTGGCGTGGGTTGTTGGTTTTATGCCCAGAGAACGCTCTGTGGCGCAGCGCGTTTGGCAAGAAATGGATGGTCAAATTGGCAACTATGTACGCGGTAAGTTTTATGAAATCATTATTATCGGTATATTTACTTACATTGCCTTTTATTTCTTCGATTTAAACTATGCGTCTTTGTTAGCGGCCTTAGTCGGCTTATCGGTAATCGTGCCTTACATTGGCGCAGTGGTGGTGACTTTTCCAGTGATTATCGTCGCCTTTTTCCAATGGGGGTTAGGTTCAGATTTTCTGTGGGTCGTGGCAGTTTATTTTATTATTCAAGCCATTGACGGCAACATTCTTGTGCCTTTGCTCTTCTCTGAAGCGGTGAATTTGCACCCTGTCGCCATCATCGTTGCAGTATTGGTATTCGGCGGTTTATGGGGCTTTTGGGGGGTATTCTTCGCCATTCCACTGGCAACCTTGGTTAAAGCCTTATTACACGCTTGGCCGCGTGCTGATGGGCATCACACCTTTAAACCAGCAGAGTTGCCCGCACCGTCCGCGCCGATTGAGTCTTAATAAACGCACCATGCGCTGCCCCGTCAATTTGCACGGGGTAGCGGCTAGATTTCTTCATTCAACAAATTTTCCAAAATAATCTTAATCATCGCATTACTAGAGTCTTCGATTCTCTCAATATCGCGATAAGTTTCCGCTGGCGACATAATTTGAAAATTATTTTTCAAATGTTTAGCTGAATCGGTAATCGTGCTTAAGGGGCTAAACAATTCATTAGCCGCTGTACAGCGAAACTCTTCTAAACGCTCATTTTGCTGTTGTAACTTTGCATTTTGCTCAGCCAATTCTCGGCGCATATCACTGATTGATAAATGTGTGTACACACGCGCTAACACTTCTGCTTTTTGTATCGGCTTACAAATATAATCCACTGCCCCAGCACTAAAGCTTTTCACTTTACTTTCAGTATCCATTAATGCCGTGACAAAGATAACCGGCACACCTTCAGTTTGCGGATTTTGCTTTAAACGTTCGCACGTCTCAAAACCATCCATGCCCGGCATCATGACATCTAATAAAATTAAATCAGGAATCATCATTTCGACTAGACTTAAGGCTTGTTCACCGTTGAGTGCTGCCATGATTTCCATACCAGTTTCTTCTAAACACTCTGATAACAAGGTTAAATTATCTGGTGTGTCATCAACGATTAGTACGGTGGTTTGTTTCTTACTATTCATTAGCCTTCTCACTATAAATTGAGTATTGTTTACGACTGTGGGCTTTACTTTATTTTTTAGCAAATAAGATGTTTTTAAGTGACGCAATTGAACATGATTAGTGCGACACCTATTTCATGTTAAAACATCTAAAAAAGTTGTTTCTGGTTCTCATTGTCCCGATGACTGCTAGGGTTGTAAGGTGTGCGAAGCGCCGCCAAGAGGCTTGAGGTGTTTCCGAGCTTTATCGGCGTTTTGCCCAGCGTTCGGGGCTTGGTGGGCAAAATCCCACACCAACGACAACGGATTATCAAACGGCATACCTTGTGGGATTTCGCACACCCTACAATTTAAATTAATACAACAACCTGCTCAAAACACTGAAACCCATATCATTATGAACGACGCATTTTCACCACTAATACTGAGCTTGTGCATTGCCCAACTGCTTTTATTAGTGTGGGTATGGCGTTATTTTCGGCGTGTGCAACAGCGGTTAATGGCCGAGAATCAGGATTTACAACACCTGTTAACCACATCCTCCACTCACTCCGACTTGATGACGGCTGAGCTGAAAACACGGGTTGCTGATAAACAAGCAGAATTAAGTAACTCGTTACAAGTGTTAAATTGTCTGTATAAAACCAGTCAATTGATTGAGTCATATCCACAGCAAACTTTAAGCAAAGTTTTATCCGACATTGCCCAGCGCGTGCAACTTGCCTTGAGTTTTCCTGACTCACACGTGTGTTTAAGTTTATATGGAGAAAAGTTTGAGACGGACAATCTTATTACAGCCATTTGGTGTGTACACTTTCCGATTCGGGTGATGGGCACAGAAATAGGCTATTTGCAAATTTGCCAAACTGAAGCCGACCGCTTGAGCGAAACCGATGAGAGCATGAGTTGTGAAATTTGTGTGCAAATTGGTAATTTATTGGCACGCAAAAAAGCAAATGAAGAATTATACCGTTTAGCACATACTGATTATTTAACCCGTTTACCTAATCGCTATGCGTTTAATAAATTAGTCGATGAACATATTCGTCAGTGGCAACAAAACTGCGTTTCTGGGCAGTTATTAGCCATCGTGTTCTTAGATTTAGATCGCTTTAAAAATATTAATGACTCTATGGGGCATCAACACGGTGATATGTTACTTAAAATCATCGCCGAGCGTTTTAAAACCCTGTTAAAGCAAGCGGATGTGGTCGCCCGCTTAGGCGGTGATGAGTTTATTTTCATGATCTTGGCACCGAGCCGAATCGATTTACAAGCGACAGCCCGCTGTATTTTAGACATAATTAAAGTACCTTGTCATGTCGGGGGACGCGATTTAAGCGTTTCTGGTAGTTTAGGCATTGCGGTTTATCCGCAAGATGGCACTGAGGTCGATACTTTAGTGCAACATGCTGATGTGGCGATGTACCATGCAAAACAAGCTGGGCGCAATACTTTCCAATTTTACCGTGCACAAATGAACGCCCGTACTTTAGAATTACTGGCCTTAGAAAGTGATTTGCGCACAGCATTAGAACGACAAGAGTTATTACTGTATTATCAGCCGCAGTTTTCCTTACATGATGGGCAGTTAGAAGGCTGTGAAGCTTTATTAAGGTGGTATGCACCAGGGCGCGGTATGGTGCCACCGTCAGAATTTATTATGCTGGCTGAGGAAACCGGCTTAATTGTGCCGATTGGTGAATGGGTGTTAAAAACCGCCTGTCAGCAGTTAAAACAATGGCATATATTAGGCTTTGATTATTTGAAAATGGCGATTAATGTCTCGTCGTTGCAATTTAGAGAAAGCCAATTTGTAACGCAAGCTAGCCAGATTTTAAGCAAAAGTGAATTGCCGATGCATGCGGTAGAATTAGAAATTACTGAATCTAGTATTATTGATGATATTAAGCTTGCAATTGAGAAACTACATAAGTTAAGAAAACTAGGTTTTAAAGTCAGCATTGATGACTTTGGCACCGGCTATTCTTCATTAAATTATTTAAAACAATTTCCTGTTGATAAATTAAAAATAGATTGCTCTTTTGTGCGCGATTTAGCACAAGGCAACCATGATGAAGCGATTGTAAAAACCATCGTCATGTTAGGGCATAATTTAAATTTAAATGTGCTGGCTGAAGGGGTAGAGACGCAGCAGCAATATGAATTATTACAAAGTTACGGCACTGATGCCGTGCAAGGCTTTTTAACCGGTAAACCTCAAGACGCAGAACAATTTCAGCGTTTATTTTTGAATGCTGATACTGCGCACCAGTCTTCTAGCTTAATGTAAGTGTTTACTTACGCTGTATTTTTATCTGGATTTAACGGGATTAACTCGTTCCCACCATTTTGGTGGGAATGCATGCCGCGTCGCTCCAGCGGCGCGAATCAAGCAAGTCAACGATTTTAGCTTAGGAAACGTGCCGCTGGAGCGACACAGTATGCATTCCCATCGGGACGATGGGAACGAGAAGACAAGTTGTTTAGAAAAATCCCGTTAAATTCAGCCTATTTATCCGTTGGAGTGATTATTCATGACAGAAACAACTTGCCGTTATTTCAATACTTATAGTGGCGTTAAATTACCATTAAACTTATTAAGCGAATTAACCGAAGCTGAAATTGCGAATCGCAATACATTTTTCAGAGCGCAATTTGATGCTGAAAATCGCTTAGTCTGCTGCGAAAAAATTGTTTACGGTGACGTGGAATTAAAACACAGTTATGAATACTACGATTCTGGCGTGTTGAAACAAGCAGAAATCACAGATTCAGATGGTGATGTGAATTTACTCGACTTTGATGAAGAAGGGCAAATGGTATAATGCCGGTTGGTCAATGCCATTAAGCATTTATCACGGTCTGGTAGGGCGGATAAGGCGTAAGCCGTCATCCGCCACAAGTGGCTTGGTTCAAATTTCAAACGCCCGATGTCAGATGACGGCTACGCCTTATCCGACCTACAAATGTGCTTAACTCAATAGCATTGTTTTTAAACAAAATAGTTCAAGACTCCACAGAATTAACTGTAGTATCTTTTAACAACGCAGCTAAAAACTCTTGTAATTGATTCAACTCAAACGCCCCCGCCAACTGCCGCACATGCTCACAAAAATCACTGTATTGCGGCTGCTGCTCGCGTAAATGATGCGCTTCGGTAAGTAAGGCACGCACATTCCCCGTCAAGGCCATCTGATATAAGGCTTTTAATTGTGACGCATTCGGAGCAGGTGTTTCTCTGGTCACAGCAGCAGGTGGTGCAGTGCTATTGCGCCAACGTAATGGCAACCTTTGCTCCATCACATCCATTAATTCGGGTAATTGCACTGGCAAAGACACCGTGGCATGCGTGTCTAATAATTGGCTTAAGGCAGGCGATAAAATCGTATCTGGCGTTTGCATCAACACAATGTGGTAAGTGTGTTCCGCTGTTAAAAAGCGTTTTAAATACTCTGGCTTAACACTGTTGAGCAAGGTGGTTTCAACTAAAATCAAGTCAGGTTGCCATAATTGAATCTGTGGCAAAGCATATTGCAAAGTGCCGGTGGTTTGCACCATAAAGCCTAAACTTTCTAACTCAGCTTGTAATTGCTGCCGTTGCTCTAGCCGTTGTGCCAGTAATAAGATTTTGAAACGTGCTAAACGCTCTGGGGCTAAGATTTGATAACCTTCAATGGGCGCGGTGTTGCGCTTCGCACTGACAATTGACATCCCCTCAAACGCTAATACAGGCAAGGTCAAGCTAAAGCGAAAACAACTGCCTTGATTAGGCACACTCTCCACTTGCAGTGTGCTGTTCATCATACTCACTAAACGCTGACTAATCGCTAAACCTAAACCCGTGCCGCCGCGCTGCTGGGAGGGGACTTGTTGAAAGGGTGAAAATAAATATTTCAACTGCTCAGGCGCAATGCCGCAACCGGTATCTCGAATGGAAAAATGAAATGTGCGTTCAGCTTGATAACGCACTTCAAACTGAATCGAGCCTTGTTGTGTGAACTTCACCGCATTGCCGAGCAAATTTAATAAAATTTGCCGTAAGCGTTTAGCATCTGCACGCACTAAACTGGGAAAGCCTTGCTCTGGGATTTGTTGATAATGAAAACTGAGTTTTTTCTCTTCTGCTTTTAAGGTAAAGAAATCAACTAATTCTATTAATAATTCGCTTAGGCGACATTCTCTAGGATTTAAATGAATATGGCCTGTTTCTAAACGGGAAATATCTAATACATCGTTAATTAAGGTTAATAAATGTTCACCACTACGGCGAATAATTTGCACCCCTTGTTGCTGTCCCTCATTCAAGGCTTTATCGTGTGCCAAAATTTGCGCATAACCTAAAATGCCATTTAATGGGGTACGAAACTCGTGGCTCATATTGGCTAAAAAGGCGCTTTTCGCCTGATTGGCCGACTCTGCTTGCAACTTAGCTTGCTGTAAATCGAGTTCTGCTTGATAACGCTCGGTGACATCTTGCAAAAAGCCTTCTAAGGCAACTAATTGTTGTTCACTGTCATGAACACCGCGTCCTTGCTCCCATATCCAGCGTTGTTGTCCTGCCCTGTTAGTAATCCGGTAAATCAATTGAAACGGTGCCCGCTGTGCTAATTGCATTTGCACCGTATCCCAAACCATTTGCCTATCATCCAGCACAATCAAATCAGCAAAACAAAGCTGTTTATTACCGATTAAAGCAGTTGCTGGATAACCTGTTACCGATAAACAACCTTCGCTGATATAGTCCATCGTCCAAGAAGCATCATTCTGACAACGATAAGCCGCGCCTGGTAAATTGCTTAACAGCGTACTCATCATGCGCTCGCTTTCTCGTAATGCGGCGCTGGTTTGCTGTTGTTTTAATACTTCTTGTTGTAACTGGGTATTTTGTTTTTCTAACTGTTGTTGTAAATAATTCAGCTTTAAATGTGTTTCTATTCTGACTAAAACTTCTTCATTTTGAAAAGGTTTAGTAATGAAATCAACGCCACCTACGGCAAACGCTTTTACTTTATCAAAGGCTTCAGCAAGCGCACTTAGAAATAGAATGGGGATATGACAAGTGTGTTCACCTGCTTTTAATTGACGGCAAACTTCATAACCGTCCATGTCCGGCATTAATATATCTAATAACACTAACTGCGGTAATTGTTGCGCAATGCTGGCTAAAGCTGCTTGGCCACTTTTGGCTAAAATAACCTCGTAACCTTGCGCTTGCAGCAAGCTATTCAGCACTCGTAAATTAACCGCTTGATCATCGACGACTAAGATACGGCTTTTAGTAAAAGCATCTTTTTCAATCATAGCCTTATAAAATAATAGGTGTAGTCATCTCGTTTAAGTCAACTATCATTTGCACACTTGAGCAACAGGGCAAACTGCTAGCACACAGTTTACCGCTTGTAGTTCATTGTTGCGATGGATTATTAACATGCTGTTAACAAAAAAGTAGTGACGCAGTTGTGCGAGAATATGCGCTTACTTTAACAAATCGACTGGTTAAAATGGCAAGTTACGGCTATTTTTTAATAAGTTTATTGTTGATAAAGTGTTAAGAGCCAACCGACTATTGCAGGACTTCAGACCACAATCAACCGTTCTTTTGTTAAGTTTGCCCGCCAAACTTGCCGCATTTCTTTGCTAACAGCAAGTGCTAGCATTTTGTTTGTCAGGGTCAGATATGATTTTTGTCAATATTACCCGTTTTAACACAAAAACGCGCTTGTTTAAGCTTTAATGGTAGGATTCTTTGTTGCAATGCGAAAAAAAAGCAATAAGCTTAAGGGGGACGCACAGATACATCCTCTAATCGTGCTACTATTACAAAAGCTGTTTTTACAATAAAAACCAGCAAAGCAACCTATTCTGCGCTATAACAATAAAGGTATTAGAACGTATAAGTGCTGTTTTGGCTTAGCTGACGTTCAGTTCATTTAGGAGAGTCAACGTTATGTTATGTCCGGTTTGTAAAGCCGAGTCTCTGCAATCAGTTAAGTTAAATGATGGCCCACAGGCGCACTGTTGCAGTCATTGCCAAGGACATTGGATTACCGCCGAAGATTATTGGCAATGGATGCAAGCACACGGCGACGTGTTGCCTGAAAAAGCCCCCTCTAGCACTGCCCCACCTCCTGTAGAAGATGACAATACCCGTCGCGCTAAGTTATGCCCAAATTGTGATCGTTTATTAGCCAAATACCGCCTACACCCAGAACTCCCTTTTCGCTTAGACCATTGTGGTCATTGTGGGGGCGTTTGGTTAGACAGCCAAGAATGGGATGCGTTAAAAGATCGCAATTTACACGACGAAATTTATCAACTGATTACGCCGCATCATCAAAAACAATTACAACTTGAGAACAGTCGCCGTCACTTTGAACAACGTTATCAAGAACGCTTTGGCACTGACGACTACGCAGAAATCAGACGGATTAAAAAATGGCTGTGGGAAAACCCTAACCGCCAAGATTTACTCACCTATCTCAACGATGAAGAGCCTTATATCGCCTAACTGTTTAAGCGTTCGTGCTGTGCAATCAACCAGTACATCACCTTAAACACAAGAACAAGGAGTACACCCATGTCAATGACTGCTGAAAATATGTTGTATCACGTAGATACTGACATTCACACATTAGAAGATGAGAGCGAGCATTTTTTGTCGCCGCAAACGGAACAAGAAGAACAAGACTATCTTGCACTGAAGGTGATGCAAGAAATTGAGGATGAGATTGTCGAATTAGAAGTTGAACGCAGCCAACTACAAGTTGAATTTGATAAAAAGACCATCGAACATGAAGCGGCGCAAGCCTTAATCCAAAATGGCGAAATCGATGCGAATGATGTACAAGAAATCTTAGAGAGACGCGCCCAAATCGAACTGGCTATGCAAGACTTGCAGCGTAAGGTGCGCATTAAAGAGAAAGTGTTAGAACAGATTAAAGAATCTATTAAAACTGAGCGTTATAAGATTGTGAACCCTGTTGCCATGCGCAACATTCACTTCTTCTAAGGTCTCAGTTTTTTTTCGCCACGCTGACGAGTGAAAGCCTCGTCAGGTGGCAAGCCCTCATATTACTTTAAGCGTAAATGCGGGAATAACAACACATCGCGAATAGACGGTTGATCAGTCAATAACATCACTAAACGATCAATCCCAATCCCTTCACCTGCGGTGGGTGGCAAGCCATGTTCTAAGGCACAGATGTAGTCTGCGTCGTAGTGCATCGCCTCATCATCGCCTGCATCTTTCGCCAGCACTTGTTGACGGAAACGCTCTGCTTGGTCTTCTGCGTCGTTTAACTCGGAGAAGCCGTTAGCAATTTCTCGCCCACCAATGAATAACTCAAAGCGATCTGTAATGCTTGGATCGTTGTCGTTTAAGCGTGCCAGCGGTGACACTTCTGTCGGATAGGCGGTGACAAAGGTCGGGTCTTTTAATAAATGCTCAGCCGTGATTTCAAAAATCTCTAATTGCAGTTTACCAATGCCTTCTTTGCCGGTTAATTTGCCGCCTAAGCTGGTGACTTTTGCGCGTAACAATTCTTCATTGTCTAAGTCAGCAGGGCTTAAGTCTGGGTTGTACTGCAACACTGCTTCGCGCACGGTTAAGCGGGTAAACGGTTTACCAAAATCGTAGCTTTCACCTTGATAAGGCACTTGTGTGCTGCCTAATACGGTTTCTGCTAAGTGGCGTAACATGGCTTCGGTTAAGTCCATCAAGTCATGATAGTCAGCATAGGCTTGGTAGAATTCCAGCATGGTGAATTCTGGGTTATGCCGCGTGGATACGCCTTCATTGCGGAAGTTGCGGTTAATTTCAAATACTTTTTCAAAGCCACCGACTACTAAGCGTTTTAAATACAGCTCAGGCGCGATACGCAAGAATAATTGCATATCTAAGGCGTTGTGATGGGTAACAAAAGGTTTAGCGGTCGCACCACCAGGGATGGGCTGCATCATTGGTGTTTCGACTTCTAAAAAGTCACGTTCTAATAAGAATTGACGGATTAAGCTAACGATGCGTGAGCGTTTAATAAAGGTGTCACGAGTGGTTTCGTTAGTGATTAAGTCCAAGTAGCGCTGGCGGTAACGGATTTCTTGATCAGTTAAACCGTGGAATTTTTCTGGCAGCGGGCGTAAGGATTTAGTCAGCAAGCGGATGTTTTCTGCATGTACTGATAATTCGCCGGTTTTGGTTTTAAACACATAACCTTCAACGCCGATGATGTCGCCTAAGTCCCATTGTTTAAACGCTGCAAAAACGCCTTCTGGCAGGTCGTCGCGTTTGAGGTAGACTTGTAAACGCCCAGACATATCTTGAATATGCACAAACGCTGCCTTACCCATGATACGGCGCGTCATGATACGACCCGCGACCTTCACCCGAATTGGGCTAGCGGTTAAGACTTCGTTATCTTGTTGATCATATTGTGCAATTAAGTCTGCCGCAAGGTTGTCACGTCGGAAGTCATTAGGAAAGGCAGTGCCTTGACTACGAAGTTCGCTGAGTTTGCTGCGGCGCTGGGCAATAAATTCGTTTTCCTCTAAATCGCTCATAATATTTGTAATTTAGCCGGTCGTTAAGTTAAAAATGTGGAATTATTCGCTATGTGGGGGGAAAAGGCAAGGTGGGGGGAAACATAACCTTTATATGTCAACAAATTTTTAGTTTATGTAAAAAAATGGCTTAAAATCATAGAATGACAACAAAATACTTTATCCTGAAATCAAGTAAAGCTTAGCAATCATATAATTACAGATGATTCGGAATAAGGTTTTTCAATGTCTATTTTTGTTATTTTTAAATTATTTTAATACTGTATATTCATACAGTATTAAGCTAAAATATAAAGTATATTCAGTATTATAGTTTTGAAGTGGTATGTATTATGTCTCAAAATAGCAAAATCGAGTGGACTCAACAAACGTGGAATCCAACCACTGGTTGCACCAAAATATCACCTGGATGTAAACATTGTTATGCTGAAGCAATGTCTAAACGCCTTCAAGCAATGCATGTCAAAGGTTATGAAAATGGCTTCGACCTCTCTTTATTGCCTGAAAGATTAGAGCAACCACTTAAGCGCAAAATCCCTACAACATATTTTGTAAATTCTATGAGTGATTTATTTCATAAGGATATTCCTGATGAATTTATTGCTAAAGCTTTTGAAGTAATGGAAAAAGCAAAACAACATCAGTTTCAACTTCTTACAAAACGTGCAGATAGAATGAAAACGTTTTGTGATACAATAAAAGTGCCTCCGAATATATGGCTAGGCGTTTCTGTAGAAGATCAAGAATATGGATTGCCACGCATTGACTATTTAAGACAAATTGATTGTAAGATTAGATTTTTATCTATTGAACCATTACTGGAAGATTTAGGTGAGATTAATCTCAGTAAAATTCATTGGGTCATTGTCGGTGGAGAGTCAGGCTCAAAGGCAAGACCTATGAAATTAGAGTGGGTTGAATCTATACAAAATCAATGTGCTGCTTCTCAAGTTGCATTTTTCTTTAAGCAATGGGGAGGCTGGGGAGCTGATGGAAAATTTAGAAATAAAAAACATAATGGTCGACTATTAAATGGTAAGACATGGGATCAATATCCTGATAATTTAAATTTATAGAAAGGGGTTATATGGCTGATCATAATTGGGATGAGAATAAAAAACCATTGCTGGAAGAGCACAGCAAAATAAAGCATGAAATATTAAGGAGTTATGTTATAAAGTATATAGAGATTTTATGTACTCAGCTTATTAACAGTGGAGCCACTAAATTTTCCATTTACTTAGTAGATGGTTTTGCAGGTGGTGGAATATATGAAAATGATGAAAAAGGTTCGCCGTTTATTCTTTTAGAGGCTGTAGAAGAAGCAGAAAGTATCCTTAATAAAGGTAGGCAAAAAGAATTTAAAATTGAAGCTCATTTCTTTTTTGTTGATAAAAATGAGAAAAATTTTAATAGTTTACAATCAGCAATAGAGCAAAGCCGTTATAAAGGCAACAAAAATATAAATTTATACCACAAGTCTTTTGATAGTGTTTGTGGAGACATTGTTAGTAATATAAAAAGTAGACATCCGAGAGGAGGAGGTAGGGCTATCTTCTTCCTAGATCAGGAAGGGTATACTGATGTTTCTCCACAAATGGTTGCTAAAATTATAAATTTAATGCCAAACTCTGAGTTTATTATTTATACAGCAATAGATTGGTTTTTAGATTTTATACATGATGACGAGAAGTTTAAAAAAGCATTTTATAGCATGGGGTTAGCAGATTATTTAGAGTATAGTTTTAGTGATTTAATAAGAATAAAAAATGAAGGTGATAATAATTGGAAACATGTGATTGAAGCATCACTAGGACGTGCTTGGCAAAAAGCAACAAATGCACGTTATTTTAGACCATTTTTTTTAGAACCTTCAAATAGACATCGAGGATATTGGTTACTACATTTATCTCCTCATCATGCTGCTCATGATGCTATGACAAATATTCATTGGCAGCCAAATATAGGCAATCATATGAGGCATTGTGGTGATAGTGAGCAGTTAGGGTTATATCTTATTGGACATAAACCAAAGGATTTAGAACTACCTGTTTTTTCCTTTAATGAGTCATTTAAAAACTCTAATATTGAGCAGCTTAAAAAAGATATTTTAGAAAAACTAAGATTTAAAGATAGCTTAAAGGTTAATGATTTAATTGACTCTCACAGAAATACAAAGGCAGCATCTAACAATATGTGTTATGAAACATTATTAATGCTATTGCAAGATGGAAAAATAGAAATTATGGGGGAAAAAGGAGGAAAGAAAAGAATGAAAGAAGATAAAGAAAACGGAAAAATTATTACAAACATTAATGACAATGATATTATCTTTATGCAACGTCAAGGAAAGTTATTTATTTAGTATTCATGGTGAACTGCCAAGAAGCAAGGGGGGTATTCAATCTCAATATATAGTTTTTTGTGGAGGTCTGCCTGTTTCCTCACTAATGGCAAGATAATTATCAACAGACTCATGAAAAGCGTTTTCTAACTCATCAACCGTTGAACCGTGAAAACCTACAATATCTTTGATACCTGCAAGATGTCCAACAAAAACACAGTCTTCCTCATCGTACTCAATACGGGCAATATAACCTTTATACTTCATCGTATTCATAGTGTGATACCTGCCTAAATTAGAGAAGCCCCTGCATCTTTATACACGATAACGTGATGTTTCTTTATTGCGTTTAAGATAGATTGTCAACTCAACAACAGACCGACTGATGAGCTTCGTCCATCCCCCCATCCCCCACTTTCCCAAACCTAAACAACCTCAATTCAATCAATTACCCCAAATGCTCCCTTGCTGCAACCCCCCTAGTCCCGTAAAATAACCTGCCCAACAGCATATCCTTCGTTGGAGCCTGCAAGCCGTGACGATGATGCCGAGCAGGTTTCCCCATCATTTAGTAACGATTATAGATATTCTTGTCGTATCACATTTGCAACTGGAGACGGTTCTTGAAATACCCAGCCTTACTCGCACTGGCAGACGGTAGTCTGTTTTATGGAGAATCCATCGGTATCAGCGGCCAAAGTGTTGGCGAAGTCGTATTTAATACGGCAATGACTGGCTATCAGGAAATCCTCACCGATCCTTCTTATTTTCGCCAACTGGTGACCTTAACCTATCCGCATATCGGCAACGTAGGGGTCAATACACAAGACGAAGAAGCGAACGGGGTGTACGCCGCAGGCTTAATCATTCGTGATTTACCCATTTTGGCGAGTAATTGGCGCGCCAGCGAACCATTAGATGAATACTTACGCCGTCACAATGTGGTGGCGATTGCGGGCATCGATACCCGTAAATTAACCCGTTTATTACGCGAAAAAGGTGCGCAAAGCGGTTGCTTAGTCGCAGGCGATAACATCAATGCTGACGCGGCAGTGCAAGCAGCACGCGATTTTGCTGGTTTAAAAGGCATGGATTTAGCCAAAGAAGTGTCCACCAAAGACACTTACCAATGGCAAGAAGGCACTTGGCAACGGGAAGGTAATCAATTTACCACTCCTAATGAAAAACCTTGGCGCGTAGTGGCTTATGATTTCGGTGTAAAACGCAATATTCTGCGTTTATTGGCAGATCGTGGTTGTGACATCACAGTAGTGCCTGCACAAACCCCTGTTAGTGAAGTGTTAGCCATGAACCCAAATGGCGTGTTTTTAGCCAATGGACCAGGCGATCCTGAGCCTTGCGACTATGCGATTAGTGCAATTAAAACTTTATTAGAACAAGAGAATTTACCTGTTTTTGGCATTTGCCTTGGTCATCAATTACTGGGCTTAGCCAGTGGCGCGCGTACCGTGAAAATGAAATTTGGTCATCACGGCGCGAACCATCCGGTACAAGATTTGGCAACTGGTCAAGTCATGATCACCAGTCAAAACCACGGTTTTGCCGTGGATGAAGACAGCTTGCCCAGCAATGTGAAAGCAACCCACCGTTCTTTATTCGACGGTTCTTTACAAGGTATCGAGCGCACCGACCGGCCTGCGTTTAGCTTCCAAGGTCATCCTGAAGCAAGCCCTGGCCCGCATGATGTGCGCCCCTTGTTTGATCGCTTTATTCGCTTAATGGAACAGCATCAAAGCGCTTAGCGGAATGCCCTTTTACGCCATAGAGCGGTCAAGCGTGCTTAACCGCTCTCACCATTCAATTATCCAGAACGATTAACAATGCCTAAACGTACTGATATTCATAGCATCCTTATTATTGGTGCTGGCCCCATCGTGATTGGGCAAGCTTGCGAATTTGATTACTCAGGCGCACAAGCCTGTAAAGCACTGAAACAAGAAGGCTATCGCGTTATTTTGGTGAACTCAAACCCTGCCACCATCATGACCGATCCTGAAATGGCTGATGCCACTTATATCGAGCCGATTCAGTGGGAAACCGTTGCGCGTGTGATTGAGCAAGAACGCCCCGATGCCTTATTGCCAACCATGGGCGGTCAAACCGCTTTAAACTGCGCCTTAGACTTGGTGAAAAATGGCGTATTAGAAAAATTCGGCGTAGAAATGGTCGGTGCATCAAAAGATGCGATTGAAAAAGCCGAAGACCGCGAATTATTCCGCGATGCCATGCGCAAAATCGGCTTAGATATGCCGTATTCTGTGATTGCAGGCAATATGGAACAAGCCTTAGCCGCACAAGCAGAAATCGGCTTTCCGATTGTTATCCGTCCGTCTTTCACCTTAGGCGGTAGCGGTGGCGGGATTGCCTACAACCGCGAAGAATTCATCGCCATTTGTACCCGTGGTTTAGAGTTGTCCCCGATTAGCGAATTGTTGATCGAAGAGTCGGCTTTAGGCTGGAAAGAGTACGAAATGGAAGTGGTGCGGGATCATAAAGATAACTGCATCATCGTGTGTTCCATTGAGAACTTAGACCCAATGGGCGTACACACGGGCGACTCGATCACGGTAGCACCTAGCCAAACCTTGACCGATAAAGAATACCAAATCATGCGCGACGCTTCGTTAGCAGTATTGCGCGAGATTGGCGTGGATACTGGGGGTTCTAATGTGCAGTTCGCCATTAACCCTGAAGATGGGCGCATGATCATTATTGAAATGAACCCTCGTGTATCGCGCTCGTCTGCTTTAGCGTCTAAAGCAACTGGTTTCCCAATTGCTAAAGTGGCGGCGAAATTAGCAGTCGGCTACACCTTAGATGAATTGGCGAATGATATTACCGGCGGCGTGACTCCGGCTTCATTTGAGCCAACCATTGATTATGTGGTGACTAAAGTGCCACGCTTCACCTTTGAAAAATTCCCACAAGCAGAACCCTTGCTGACTACGCAAATGAAATCTGTGGGTGAGGTGATGGCGATTGGTCGTACTTTCCAAGAGTCTTTGCAAAAAGCCTTACGCGGTTTAGAAACCGGCGTGGCAGGTTTAGACGAGCGTTTAGACCCTAACCAAGATTTAAACGCTGACCAAGTGCGCGACGTGTTGCGCCATGAATTGCAAGTGCCAGGCCCTGAGCGTTTATGGTTTGTCGGTGATGCTTTCCGTGCCGGTTGGTCATTAGAAGATGTATTTGAGTTTACCAAGATTGAACCTTGGTTCTTAGCGCAAATCGCCAACATCGTGGAAGAAGAAAGCGACGTTAAAGCCGGTGGTTTAGACAGTTTAAACGCTGATCGGATGCGCGAATTAAAACGCAAAGGTTTTGCCGATGCACGTTTAGCGCAGTTATTAGGCGTGTCAGAAAAAACCGTGCGCCAACACCGTCACGGCTTAGGCGTTCGTCCTGTGTTTAAACGGGTGGATTCTTGCGCGGCAGAATTTGCGTCTAACACGGCGTATATGTACTCCACTTATGAAGAAGAGTGCGAATCTGCGCCAACGCAACGCGAAAAAATCATGGTGTTAGGCGGTGGCCCTAACCGTATCGGTCAAGGCATTGAGTTCGACTATTGCTGTGTGCAAGCCTCACTTGCACTGCGCGAAGATGGTTATGAAACCATTATGGTCAACTGTAACCCTGAAACCGTGTCTACCGACTATGACACTTCAGACCGCTTATATTTCGAGCCGTTGACTTTAGAAGACGTGTTAGAAATCGTCTCAGTGGAAAAACCGAAAGGCGTGATCGTGCAATACGGCGGGCAAACCCCGTTAAAATTGGCACGTCACTTAGAAGCCGAAGGCGTGCCGATTATCGGTACTTCACCGGATTCTATCGACTTAGCGGAAGACCGTGAACGCTTCCAAAAATTGGTGGATCAATTAAATTTCCGTCAGCCACCCAACTGCACCGCACGCACACCAGAAAGAGCCATTGAATTAGCAGAATCAATTGGTTATCCGTTAGTGGTACGGCCTTCTTATGTGTTAGGTGGTCGGGCGATGGAAATCGTTTATAACCACGACGATTTACGCAACTACATGCGCACAGCCGTTTCCGTGTCTAACGACTCGCCGGTATTATTAGATCGCTTCTTAGACGATGCGATTGAAGTGGACGTAGACGCAATTTGTGACGGTGAACAAGTCTTGATCGGTGGCATTATGGAGCACATCGAACAAGCCGGTATTCACTCTGGCGACTCTGCCTGCTCACTGCCGCCTTACGGTTTATCGCCGATGATCCAAGATCAATTGCGCGAACAAATTAGCTGTATGGCAAAGAATTTAAATGTGATAGGATTAGTTAACGCACAGTTTGCGATTCAACAACAAACTATTTTTGTGTTAGAAGTGAATCCGCGCGCCTCACGGACTGTGCCGTTTGTCTCCAAAGCCACCGGCTTGCCTTTAGCCAAAATCGCCGCCCGTTGTATGGTTGGCCAAACCTTGGCACAACAAGGCGTTACCCACGAATGTATCCCTAATTACTACTCGGTAAAAGAGTCAGTATTCCCGTTTGTCAAATTCCCTGGTGTAGACCCATTATTGGGGCCAGAGATGAAGTCAACAGGGGAAGTCATGGGTATTGGTCGCAACTTTGGTGAAGCGTTTGCCAAATCCATGCTGGCTTCCGGTTCTACTTTACCAAGCCCTGGTTTAGCCTTAATCAGTGTGCGTGAAGTGGATAAATTAGCCGCTGTTGACGTGTCTCGTGCCTTAGTTGAATTAGGCTTCTCCTTGTTAGCCACTCGCGGTACTGCGAAAACGCTGCAAGATGCAGGCTTGCCATGTGAAGAAATCAACAAGGTATTAGAAGGCCGTCCGCATGTCGTGGATCGGATTAAAAATGATGAGGTTTGCTTCATCATCAACACCACCGAAGGCAAACAAGCCATCGCCGATTCGTTTACGATTCGCCGCTCTGCCCTGCAACATAAAGTGCCTTATACCACCACCATTGCAGGCGCACGCGCAACGGTGTTAGCTTTAAAAACGGCGGATATTCGTGAGGTGAACCGGTTACAAGATTTACATAAAGAATTACAGGGTACCGTCAAATGAATAAATCCCCAATGACCACGGAAGGTGCGGAAAAATTACGCGCCGAATTACAAGAGTTAAAATCAGTCGCACGTCCTAAAGTGATCGCGGCGATTGCTGAAGCCCGCGCCCACGGTGACTTAAAAGAAAACGCTGAATATCATGCTGCCCGCGAACAACAATCCTTTGTTGAAGGTCGTATCGCGGAAATCGAAGGCAAGTTATCGAACGCGAATATCATTGATGTCACCAAATTGCCGACTACTGGCAAAGTGGTGTTTGGTGCAACCGTGGTCTTGATGAACGTCGAAACGGAAGAAGAAGTGACTTACCGTATCGTGGGTGAAGATGAAGCTAACATCAAAGCCAACATGATCTCGGTGTCTTCTCCCATTGCTCGCGCCTTAATCAACAAAGAAGAAGGCGAAATTGCCTTGGTGCGTGCACCGAGTGGCGACAAAGAGTATGAAGTGCTTGAAGTAAAATACATCTAGCATTTTGCTTTGGTGTTCATCTGTTTAAGCAAGGGCACGATTTCAGTGCCCTTGTTTTTATCCCCTTCTCACTGCCTTGTCAGTGGTCATACACGCGGTCAGTTGCCGTGGTCTACTACGCTTGGCACAATTGTCGCGATAGCTCAGCGTTCATTCTTATACATGGGTGTTGTAGGTCGGATAAGGCGTAGCCGTCATCCGACATCGTGCGCTTGAAGTTTGAACCGAGCGGCGGATGGCGGCTTACGCCTTATCCGCCCTACAAGACGGTGCACACCCTCTTGTTGTCTGCTCAAAATGTAAGACAAGCGTTTGTCATCCAGAGTCAATTTTGTTAGGGTACGTCCCGTGTCGCTGGAGTGCGCAAGCACGTCAATCAACCACGGATCAGGAAAGCAAGTCATGCGATATTTCTTTGGTTTTTTAATCAGTTGCTGTCTGCTCTATACTGCACCCACTGTGGCTGCTGTGTTGACAGAAACACAATTTATCACGCAAAAAGCACAGCAATATGGCTGGTCAGAGCAATGGGTGCGTGATCTACTGCAACAGGCGAAAAAACGCGACAGTATTTTAAAAACCATGTCGCGGCCTGCGGGTAAAGCCAAACCGTGGTATGACTATCGCGGCATTTTTCTGACAAAGGACAGAATTCAAGCAGGGGTGTCGTTTTGGCAAAAAAACGCCGCCACCTTGCAACAAGCCGAACGACAATATGGCGTACCGGCTGAGTTTATCGTTGCCATCATCGGCGTTGAAACCTTTTACGGGCGCGTGATGGGCAGCACCCGCATTTTAGATGCGTTGTACACTTTAGGTTTTTACTACCCACGCCGCGCTGAGTTCTTCCAAGGTGAATTGGAAGACTTTTTATTAATGGTGCAAGAAGAAGGCTTTGACCCGCTCACGATGCAAGGCTCTTATGCCGGTGCGATGGGCTTAGGCCAGTTTATGCCAAGCAGTTATCGCGCTTACGCGGTGGATTTTGACGGTGATGGTCATCGCAACATCTGGTCAAATACCAAAGATGCGATTGGCAGTGTGGCGAATTATTTTAAACAACATGGTTGGCAAAACGGGCAAAGCGTGTTGGAAGCAACCCAAGTGCGCCCTGATGCAGTCGAAGCCTTGTTAGCCTTAGAGTACAAACCGCAATATCCATTAAGCCAACTGAAACGACAAGGGTTGATTTATCAAGGCAAGCAACCGGATCATATGCAAGGTTTGTTAGTGGATTTAGAAGTGGCACCGCAGCAAATGGGCTATTGGGTGGGCTTTCAAAACTTTTATGTCATCACCCGTTATAACCGCAGCAACCGTTATGCAATGGCGGTGTATCAGCTAGCGCAAGAAATTGCGAGTGCTTATCAAGCGGCAGCGGTGAAATAATCATGAAAAATAGTTTTTTACTGCTCAGCTTTTGTTTATGGTTCAGCGCATGCAGCACCACGTCACAAGTGGTTGAACCACCTAGCACACCGCAAACCACTGAACCCAGTAGCACCACGTCTCCCAGTACATCTACACAAACACCTGTTAGCAGCACGCCGATTGTGACTACGCCCGTGCAAACTGCGCCTAGCACACCTGATGTGCGCAGCTATCGCGCCACGGAATATGCCACCGTCTATAACTTGGCAGAACATGGCTACCCTACCGCCAGCGGTATTCCTTACAATATTTACGGCTTAACCGCCGCACATGCCAGCTTGCCCTTATTTGCACAAGTGTTAGTCAATCGCGGCAGCCAGCAGAAATTAGTGACGATTACAGATCGCTTAGCCGCAGGCAGCAGCACAATCAAGCTGTCGTATCAAGTGGCAAAAGATTTAGGCATTAGCAGCGGTGGAGAAGTGCAGGTGCAAGGCTTAGCCGCCAGCAGTGCTGCAACGACTAGCAGCTTCAGTGCGATGAGTGTAAGCAGTGCCAGCCCAGTTAATACAGTGAGCAACACCGCTAGTGTATTTTTACAAGCCGGTGCGTTTGCCGACGGTCGCAACGCACAGCAGTTACAACAACAATTAAGCCGTCAATTACCGTACCCCACAATCGTGCAAACGGTAGGACAACCCGCCCAATTATATCGGGTGCGCATTGGTCCCGTACCGGCCACGGAGGTTAATCAAGTTAGCGCGCAGTTACGGCGTTACGGGATTAACCCCATGTTAATTCGTCAATAACGCTTTGGTGTTTTTTCAACAGGACTTTTGCAATTACTCATGATGTATATTTTACGTGCTTTATTGATAACTGTGCTTGCTTTGCTTGTCACTACCGTCAGCGCGGCAGAGGATGTGGCCTTAGTGCCAACACCGCCGCCCATTAATGCTGAAGCTTATGTGTTAATGGATTTTCACAGCGGTCAATTTTTAATGGAAAAAGAGGTCGAACAACGTGTTGATCCCGCCAGTTTGACCAAGTTAATGACGGCATATTTAGTGTTCGATAAGTTGAAAAAAGGCACTATTAAACTGTCAGATACCGTGCAAGTGAGTGAAAAAGCATGGCGCATGATTGGCTCTCGCATGTATTTGGAAGTCGGGGCTGAAGTGACCGTCGAACAGTTAATTCAAGGCATGATTGTGCAGTCGGGCAATGATGCCAGCATTGCTTTAGCAGAATATGTCGCTGCCAGCGAAGAAACATTCGTTGAAATGATGAATGAGACGGCTAAGGATTTAGGCTTAACGCAAACCCATTATCAAAACAGCACTGGTTTACCCGATGAAAATCATTACAGCACTGCCCGCGATTTAGCCTTGATGGCACAAGCCCTCGTCCGCGATTTCCCTGATTATTACCGCTGGTACTCACAAAAAGAGTACACCTATAACGACATCACCCAGCAAAACCGTAACTTGTTGTTATGGCGCGATGAAACGGTGGATGGGATGAAAACGGGTTATACAGAAACAGCGGGCTATTGTTTAATTGCTTCTGCTAAGCGTGGTCAAATGCGTTTGATTTCGGTGGTGTTAGGGGCGAAAAGTAAGAAAAGTCGTGCGGAAGAAAGCCAAAAAATGTTGAATTATGGTTTCCGCTTTTTTGAGACTTATCAACTGTATCGCGGTAATGAGCCATTGCAAGCCGCTCGCATTTGGCGCGGTAATTATTCCGAAGTGCAGTTAGGCTTACGCGGCCCGTTATATGTCACCATCCCGCGTGGTCAGTATCAGCAGTTAAGCGCAGTGTTGAATGTAGAGCCAAATATCATGGCACCTATTCCGGCTGGCTCACAGCAAGGTACGTTAAAAATCATGCTGAGCAATGAGTTATTGCGCGAAATGCCAATTGTGGCCTTGCATCCGGTTGAGGTGGGCAATTGGTGGCAGCAGGCGGTTGATTATTTGTGGATGCAGTTTGAGTAGGTTTGTTTGAGTTGTGTTGGGGTGGGCTGATGAAGAAAAATTTATCTTTTACTGCAACTGATAGACTTTTTATCTCAGTCTATCCACAACTTTGTGATATGAAAAATGAGAGATTTTCATCTTCGTTTTTTTATTGAGCGTCGCTGGCCTGACGGAATGGTTGAGAGCTTATTGGACGAAAGTAATTCAAACTACTCTAGTATTCCAGAAAAAGCAGCAAGTTATGTGCTGGGAACATCAGATGGTACAAAATTTACATATCCTTGGGGTGAGTCTCCTGTTTTTTATATAGGCCAAGCTTCTAATTTGAGAACAAGACTGATACAACACGGAAAACTCACTTTAAATGCTCTTGAAAATCATAACGAATATTGGTGGCCACGATATCAATATGCAGCAGCTTTTGGTTGCGATGTCGCTTGGTACACTACGCGTGGTCTCCAAAATCCAAATCGACTGGAAGCTGATTTAATTAATGCCTTTTATGAATCATATGGATCAATTCCTGTGGCAAATGGTACTTGGCCATCTGGCCTTCGTCCAAAAAGTGGCACGCGCGATGACTAAACGAATACAATGATTAACTCGCTCTCTCACGCCGAGGCTGTAAAAGCCCCCCATTCCGCTCTATTCAACGCCAGTTCTTTTACAACCTCGGTATTTTGGAATAAGTATAAGAAGCCTAGCAGGCTAGCACTTACGCAGCCATTAAGAGCCACCCATGTTCATCGGTGAAGTATCAAAAAAAACAGGACTGTCGATTAAAGCCATTCGCTTATACGAAGAAATGGGCTTGATTAAAACACCGCGTAGGCAAGGTCGCTACCGCATTTATCAACCTGTAGACATCGAAGTATTAAACCTAATTTCACAAGCCAAACAACTAGGTATCAAGCTCGCAGAACTGAAAGGCGTGATTGTGTACAAAGAAGATCAACTGGATTGGCAACGTGTTGAAAAATTGCTGATTGAAGTTAAAGCGCGTCTTTTACATGAACAGCACTTAATCACAGAAAAGCTAAAAAATGTTGAAAGCTGCATGAATGCATTAAATTCTTGCAGTGACAGGGTTGACTCTACCCCTAAGGGGAGAGCTTAAACTCATCATCTCGTTATAAAACAAGTAGAGTAGAGATGATGCGTAATATATTGATATTGAATGGTAATCCTAAAAGTAAAAGTTTTTGTGCTCATTTGACAGATGTGTATGAACTAGAAGCGAAAAAGGGCGCGAGTGTTCGCCGCTTTGATTTAAGCACGATGCAGTTTAACCCAAGCTTAGA
>QKBZ01000112.1 GCA_003245895.1 Beggiatoa sp. | reverse complement strand
AGGTGATGAGTACATGACCTATGGTGCATCTTTAGTGCAAAAAATCGACAAAGCTAGCACTGAATTATTCTTACACTACCAAGGCTTCCAGTTAGATCGTGACACTGGCGTTGACCCAGAAGACATCTTCATTGTTATGGGTGGTGCACGGGTTAAATTCTAATGATGAAACACAGTATCATTGCATTGCGAAAAGGACTCCAATTTTTACCCTTAGCGGTGTTTGCTCTGGTTTTAGCCGGATGTGCAAACGCCAAACCTTTGGATAGACCTGTCACTGCCGACAGCATGCCGGAAGGACCGGGTTTATTCACGGGAGAAAGTGGTGAGTTCAGTTTTTCGCTGTTTGGTGATAAAAGCAATGACGATGGTCGTCGACGTGACCGCAGCACTGGCTCTAGCACTTCAGGTGGAACAGTGTATGGCCAAGATGAAGGCCAAATGTAATCACTAGACTGTTTTATCTGACTCCCTTCTTTTGAGCGATCAAGAGAAGGGAGTTTTCTTTTAAGGTCGTTTTTTACATGCGTCTACTTGCAATCTGTAGCTTAATTGCCTTATTGGGATGTGCAGAGCCAAACACTGCACCACATACAGAGACTTTTCAAGGTCAACTGGTGTTGAAACCGTGGCAAAAATCGACTGATAGCTATTGTGCAGGTGGTAGTGAATATTTTGTGTTGCAGGCTGAAGACGGCAACAGTCAAGTTTTACAGACACCTGAAGTATTAGACCAATGGCAAGCCTATGTCGATCACACTGTGGTGATCCAAGGTTACTTACAAGAAAAAGTCATTTCCCCGCCTTCTGACTTATCTCAACATCCACAGCAGCCTATCTTGCAGCAAGTGCCTGCCGACTCAGCACCTGAAGCGACAACCGAGCCAACGCCTTTTCGCTGTCAAATTTTAGTCGTCGAGCAAATTCAACTTCAGTAACCTCCCCACTATTTGCAGTTACAGCACAATCCTGTATAAAAGTATTGAGCTAGGGGCACTATTGCCTATGAAATTCCTAAGATTAAAGGGTCAATACAATGGATAAACAGCCTGCTTATACGATTCCGCTAGCAAAAGAGTGGGTTCAGCATGTCTATGGAACGCTAGAGGAAGCAACTTGCGCCCCAGTTCCACCTCAACAAGCTGCGCATTTATTACAAACCTTAGAAGAGCATTTATTGATGATGCGCACTTATTTACATGGTGTACAAGGCTTATTTGCTGATCAACAACAGCCAGTGATAGAGGTTGAAGCAGTACAAATGTTTCATATGTTGCAAAATGCGCTTGATATGACAGAACAAAGCCTAAGTTTATTAGATCGAGTGAAAAATATTTAATCTTTTCTACAAGTAAGCTGTTTGTTCTAAGTTATATGCACCAAGATATTGTTTTTATTATTTTTATAATCTTTACGGGGTCGGCAATACTGGCGACGCTGGCATTGTATGCGCGTCAAGCATTGTTAGTCAGTTATATCGTGTTAGGGGTCTTAATGGGGCCGCCGGTTTTTAATATTGTCTCCAATACCGAGGTGTTAGAAGGTATTTCAGATATTGGGATTATTTTCTTATTATTTTTATTAGGTCTGAACTTACAACCACAAGATTTAGTTAGATTATTACGCAAAACTACGCAGTTGACTCTATTAACCTCCTTATCTTTTGCTGGTGTTGGTTCACTCATCGCGTGGTTATTTGGTTTTTCTTTATTAGACAGTTGCATCATTGGTGCAGCGATGATGTTTTCCAGCACGATTATTGGCTTAAAGCTGTTACCGACCACAGTTTTACATCACCGTCATGCCGGTGAAATCATGGTCAGTGTGCTGTTATTACAAGATATTATCGCCATTTTCTTATTATTAATTTTAAAAGGCACAGGGCAAGGTGCAGCAGGTTCTATCTTAGTTGATATTGCTATCATGGCCTTAAGCTTACCTTTGTTAATTGTAATTGCATGGGCATTAGAGCGTTATGTATTAGTTAAATTGTTTAGGAAATTTGATAAAATTCAAGAATATATGTTTTTAATGACTATCGGTTGGTGCTTAGGCATGGCAGAGTTAGCGGCTGTGTTGAAAGTGTCGCACGAAATCGGTGCTTTTATCGGCGGTGTTGCCTTAGCCAGTAGTCCTATTGCACGTTTTATTGCCGAAAGCTTGAAACCTTTACGTGATTTCTTCTTAGTTTTGTTTTTCTTTACTTTAGGTGCGAGCTTAGATTTAAACGTGTTATATACCGTGTTAATACCGGCTACAATATTAGCGACTGCAATGTTGTTGCTCAAACCCAGTATTTTTTATTTTCTGCTCAAACGGCAAGATGAAAACCCTAAATTATCATTAGAAATCGGGGTGCGTTTAGGACAGGTTAGTGAGTTTTCTTTATTAATTTCAGTAATTGCTTTAGAAGCAAAAATTATTAGTGAAGAAGCTTCATTTTTAATTCAAGCGGCGACTTTAATTACCTTTATTATCTCGTCTTATTACATTGTGATGCGTTATCCAACACCAATTGCGGTGTCGGATCGGTTGCGGCGGGATTGAGGTGTTTTTTGTAGGGTGGAATAGGCGTAAGCCGTATTCCACCATGAGGCTTGTTATCTGTGCTTGAGGCTGTCAAAGAACCGCCGAATCGTCTGAATCAGGATTTTCAGAATTATAGAATTAACAGGATTATCAGTTCTATAATTCTGAGAATTTTTAAATTCTGTGAATTCTGATTCAGACAAGAAGTTCTTTGTTTAGCAACTTGCAGAATTTTATGGTGGAATACGCTACGCTATTCCACCCTACGGCACAACTTACTGTTTTGGCGCAAACAAAGGCGGCTGCAATTCATCAAACCTCGTTGCCTGCTGAAATTGATGCGCAACCGCTAACACTGTCGCCTCATCATATAAATTGCCGATTAAGGTAATGCTCATCGGCATGCCTTGCGCATCGAGTCCCGTCGGAATCACAACGCTGGGATAGCCAACCAGATTACTCAGCAACAATTGATTGCCTACTTTTGTTGGCGCAATGATGACATCAAATTGCTGAAACAGTGCATACATCTCTTGCACAAGTTGATAACGTGCACGATTCACTTGCAGATACTCTACCGCAGGGATAAAACGCGCTTTACGAAAGTAGTTAGGCCATGCGCGTTGGATTTGTTGCACTAATTCGTCATCTAAACCTGAGCGGCTAAACTCGTCAAAAACAGTGGCAGCTTCACTCGCCACGACAATATCAAATGCAGCATCTGGCAAGGTTTCAGGTAAGGTAACGGCGGTTAATTTTGCCCCTAAACGCCGAAACTGCGCCAAGCTTTCTGCATCATGCCGTTGGCTGTGACTGGGTTGCGCAAAATCTGCTTTTAAGTAGCCGATGTGTAATTGACTTAAATCAAGCTGTGCATCGTAGTTAAACGGTACATTAACCGTCTCTGCTGCGGACTGTTCGTCACCTCGAATGGCATCAAATACCAACGCACAATCCGTCGCATTGCGGCACAAAGCCCCTACTTTATCTAAGCTCCAGCTTAATTTCATTGCCCCTTTTCGGCTAACGCGACCGAATGAGGGGCGTAAACCCGTCACGCCACAACGTGCTGCTGGTATCATGATAGAACCCATGGTTTCTGTGCCAATGGCAAACGGCACTAAGCCTGCCGCCACTGCCGCAGCAGAACCAGCAGAAGAACCGCCTGCACCTTGGCTAAGATTCCACGGGTTGCGTGTTTTGCCACCAAACCACACATCGCCCCATGCCAAAGCACCAACACTTAATTTTGCCACTAACACCGCACCGGCTGCGTCTAATTTCTGAACCACTGTTGCTGTTTCAGGCAACACACGATCAGCAAATGGTTTAGCCCCCCACGTGGTGGGATAATCTGCGACGCTGAGTAAATCCTTAACGCCATAAGGAATACCGTGCAAAGGGCCGCGATAGTGTCCTGCTGCAATCTCTGCATCCGCTTGACGTGCTTGCTGTAAAGCACGTTTTTCCGTTAAGGTGATGACCGCCACTAACTGTGGGTCAAATTGTTTTAAGCGAGCTAAAAAAAACTGTGTGAGAGCTAACGAGGTGATTTGCCTGTTTTTCAGCAAGCTGGCTAATGAAGCAATGTCATAAAAAGCGAATTGTTCACGTTGTTCTGGCAGTTCAACATATTCCGGCAAACGCCAGCGTATGGGCTGCTGAAATTGCGGCATGACAAAGCCTTGCGGCTGTACCTGAAACTGTAATGCTGATAAGTCATCATTTGCGAAATGATGTTGACGGATGGCGCGATATTTGGCTCTATCTTGCTGTAGCTCTGCTTGCATCAGTTGCCGTTCCGCAGCAGTAAAGCGCAAACCCAACACCTGCTCAGCACCTTGAATGGCACTTAAGCTGATGGGGGACTCATAGGAGGCTTGCCACTGAGACGGACTCGCCGCCCAACATACGGCGCAGAGACAGTGCAAACCTAATAATAAGCAGTAAAAAAGCATTCTCATTTAAATAGTTACGCAATTATTTTAGTTTATTAACTTAACGTAACGCAAACTACGCGCCAGAAATGAGTTGCCAACACTTTTCATCGCTGCCAACACAGATAAGCTGTGTTAGTCTATTGGAAATCAGTAATAAGCTAATTTTCATCAATTAAGACACAGCGTTTTTGCTCAGCTATTTTCGCCGCTATGGTTTCTTGTTATTATCATAAAGTTGAATAACTTAATTATTTAATTTATTACAATTTTAGACCTTATGCGGTTAATAGTGTGTAGCGGTTGGTTGCTGTTTAAACATAAATAGTTGAACACCTTAGCATTAGAATATCTTTTTAAAAACAATGGCTACTTGTTTGCAGTCATTGCCACTGCTGGATGTGCTGATGGAATTAAGCACATCCTACAATACTTATCTACCCCCATAACTTACCGTAATAGCAAAGGGCAAACAGCGCAAATATAGCGAACGCACTGTAAAAAGAACGGTTGTAGGTCGTATAAGCGCAGCGTCATACGACATTAACGGCGGATGACGGCTAATGCCTTATCCGCCCTACATCAAACCTATTTTAAAGTGCGTTAGCTATAACGATTTTTAAAAAGATATTTGGCTGAACGCAGGTCTTAAACACTCATCTGCCTCATTAATCATTGCATTTTTTACCGTGCTGGAGGAAATATGCATTTACGTTCAACACAACTCATTGGAGTACTCTTTGGTTGTGTCTTGTCGAGCCTTGTTCAAGCGCAATCCTCTCAGCAGTTATCTGCTAATGACTTGTTAAGCCTAGACTTAGCACAGTTAATGGATGTGCCAGTTTCATCAAGTGCGAAAAAACTACAAACCTTAGCACGCACCGCTTCGGCCATTTTTGTCATTTCAGCCGATGATATTCGTCGCTCAGGCAAAACCAATATTCCTGATTTATTGCGCATGGTTCCAGGCTTAGAGGTTGCCTCGTTTAATGCCCATACATGGGCGGTGTCTGTGCGTGGTTTTAACAGTGTTTTTGCGAATAAATTGTTAGTGTTACTAGATGGACGCAACGTTTATTCATGGGAGTTTACCGGCACCCGCTGGTATACCGTGGACACCTTATTGGAAGATATTGAGCGCATTGAAGTTATTCGTGGCCCCGGCGGGACTTTGTGGGGTGCGAATGCGGTGAATGGTGTCATCAACATCATTAGCAAAAGCTCAAAAGATACCCAAGGCTGGTTAGTCAGTGCCCATACGGGTAATTATGAAGATGGCTTATCCGCACGTTATGGTGGTCAATTTGATGAGTTAGGGCAAAATACTTATCGGGTATTTGTCAAACGCCATGACCGTGACAGTTTTCCTAATGCCGTGTTAGATGACAGTTGGCAACAAGAAACTGCGGGTATGCGCTTAGACGGTCAAACTGAGGGTGAATACCGTTGGCGTGTCACTGCTGACATCACCCGCAATACCTTACAAGATGCCATTTGGGAAACCCGCCAAGCAACGACCAGTGATACCGAAAATGCACATATTTTGGCGCGTTTAGGCAACCGAGAAGATGCAGAGAATGCATGGCATCTGCAAGCCTATTATCAATATGCTGATTTGACGCTGCCAGTGTCTGATTATAGTGAAACCTTCGATTTAGAGTGGCAACAGCGTTTCCCTGCGTGGCAAAACCATGACGTGATTGTCGGTAGCAACTTACGCTATTTATACAACCGCATGGCCAATGAAAATGGCTTTTCTCTTGAGGACACCACAGAAAGAAGTTATTTAGCCAGTGCTTTTATTGAAGATGAGATTACCTTAGTGCCTAATCGTTGGGCATTGGTGTTAGGCTCTAAGATCGAATATTACCGCGAAAACGGTAGCGAATTTTTGCCCACCGCGCGCTTATTATGGACACCTAATGAAAAAAATACCGGTTGGGCAACTATTTCTCGTGCTGCACGTACCGCAACACGTTTAGAGCAAGATTTCCGTGTTGAATTGCCTGTCGCACCACAAGTTAACTTGGTGTACGCGCCTAATGATGATATTGGTTCGGAATTACTCACCGCGTATGAACTAGGCTGGCGACAACAAACAACTAATGCTTTGAGTTGGGATTTAGTCGGCTTTTATCATCACTATCAAGATACCATGCACCGCGTTGAGCAACCTATCGTGCAACAAAATGGCATCACGTTCATTGAGTATATGCCGTTTAATCTCATCTCAGGCGATATTTTAGGTACTGAATTAGCCGTTAACTGGCAACCGCGACAAGACTTATTGCTGCAACTGGCACATACCTATTTGCATACCGACATTGATCCTTTGTCAGCAAATGATCCTAAAAACCAGTTTTCGCTGCGTGTCGGTTGGGAGGCAAGCCCACAATTCAGTGTTGATTTATGGGCGCGTTATGTTGGCAAAGTGTGTCATTTTGCTTCGCCGACCTATATAAGTTCAGATGATTGTATTTCTGACTATACTGGTTTTGATGCACGCCTTGCATGGCAATTCTCGCCACAGTTAGAACTGAGCCTAGTGGGACAAAATCTGTTAGACGATCAACATTTAGAGTTTGAGACAGACGGTTCCGACGGTTTATTGTCAGAAGTGCCAAGACAGGTTTATTTGCAAGTGCGTTGGGAAATGGAATAAGCCTTACGGACGCGCTGTGCAAGGAAGCGGATTATTGTTAGAAATATTGTCAGAGTGTAGACAGAAGAATACATTGTAGTGTCATGTTTATGACAAAAACTTAACATAATGCAATAAAACAATATTTTTTTCAAGGTTATTACAGCGACTTTTTCGGGCTAAAAGCCACGTATTTAACCGTTTACCTGAAAAATTGACCTATTATCGAACTCAGGAATCACAAGCTGGCACATGCGTTGCTAAAATAAAAAACAACAAGTCATGTGTTTCTCCTTGTTGGGTTGGTCAGCCTCTCGTCACGAGGATTGTTGATGAGAGGCTTTTTTTTGTCTGTTGATCAGTGGTTTATAACTTACAGTTCGGGCGACGACCACTGCTTTGTGCCGCTTGATACAACTCCATTGCATATGGTATTGCGTTTTGCAATTCTGCAATTCGTGTTTCATGCGAAGGGTGAGTCGATAAAAATTCTGGCGGTTGCTCGCCGCCTGCACTACTCATATTTTGCCAAAGCGCGACACTCTCACGCGGGTCAAAGCCTGCTTTTGCCATCAAATGCAAGCCGACAATATCGGCCTCACTTTCTTGCACTCGGCTATACGGCATTAAAATGCCTACTTGTGCACCTACGCCTAATAACCCCATTAACATCTGCCCTGTTTCGCTTTGCACGCTGGCAATGGCACTGATTAACGCCATCCCTTGTTCCACAGCGAATTGTTGCGAGACACGTTCATTACCATGATTGGCCAATACGTGCGCCACCTCATGTCCTAATACCGCCGCCACTTGATGCTGTGTTTTTGCCACAGGGAATAAGCCGGTATGAATGCCAATCTTGCCACCGGGTAGAGCAAAGGCGTTGGCGGAGTCTTCTTCAAACACTTCAATATCCCAGTTAGGAATATCCGTTTCGCTGACATCTAAAATTGCACTGGAAATGCACACCGCATAATTCACCAGTGAAGTGCTTTGCGAAACTTTCATTTCCTGTTTGATATTTTCAAAGGCTTCCGCGCCCATTTTGGCCATATCATCTGCCGGTAAAAAAGCCAACTGATTGCGCCCCAGCGGTGAAGTTGCACAACTCGCCGTCAGCGCCACCAGCCCCGTTAATAACAGTTTTTTCAGCATATACAATTCCTCAATACGATAATGATGACTCTGCTCTATCAGCCGTGATTAAACACGCTTGAGATTAGTCTAATGGGCTTAGCCAACGCTTTAAAATCATCGCTAACTGTTCAGGCAGCAGCGGTTTGCTGACATGATCATCCATGCCTGAGTCCAAATATGTGGCTAAATCTTGGGACTGATCGGCAGTAATTGCAATAATAGGCGTATGTAAACCCATTTTCGCTTCCCGATCACGCAGAGATTGTGCCGCATGATAGCCATCTAATAAAGGCATTTGACAGTCCATCAAAATCAAGGCGTAACGCTGTTGTGCACATTTATCCAATACTTCATATCCATTGCTTGCAATGTCTACTTGCACCCCTAAGCGCGTTAACATGGTGCTGATGATTTTTTGATTAAAAACACTGTCTTCAGCTAATAAAACTCTTGGCTTGTTCAGCTCCGTCATAAGCGACTCCCCATCAGCCGTTTTTAATGATGGGCTGTTTTTCTTTAATGTCATATTTATCATGGGTTTTCTATGTGGGTTAGTTATGAGTGAACGACACACAAGTTATTTATTAAAATATTTAATTATTTCCTTTAGTTAACTATTACTCTAAATGAGAATAAATAAGTAAGTCAACTTAAAAAATGTATGAAATCCATCTTAAGGTAAATAGAAAAAATTTTGTGCTTAGTCAATTATTGAACTG
>QKBZ01000403.1 GCA_003245895.1 Beggiatoa sp. | reverse complement strand
GCGATTGGCTTTGCGGCATTCTAAGCCGATGGCTTCCGCGATGATTAAACCGGTTTCGTCGAATAAACATATATCGATGGCTAATTGCTGACCGTCCGCCGATTTTTTAATTTTGACGTGGTTCCACAATTGCGCGTCGGCAGGGTGGCGGTAATAAATGAATTTTTCCAAGCTAAACGGTACAAAGGTTTGATCCGCTTCGACAGGGAAACTTAGGAAAAACGGTTGGAAACATGAGTCGATTAAACCGGGGTGTAACTCGTAGTCTTCTAAGCCGGTTAAACCGCTAGGCCGTTGCATGCGGGCTAACACTTCATTCTCGCCTAACCACATGGTTTCAACCCAGCGGAATTGATGGCCTAAGGCAAACTGATGTTTTGCCATCGTGTCATAAATCACATGACCGGCTAATTCTTCAGTGCAACGCTGTTGCAAGTCGCTGAGCGAGACTAAGCCGCTAGGCGTGGTTTTGCTTAACAGTGAGCCGCTTAAATGCTCTGCCCAGACATGGCGGTCATCTTCTAAACCGTTGGCAAAGCTGATTAATTTAAAGCTGTAATGCTGTTTGTCTTCCGGCGTTAACACCACTTGTACTGTGCGCGGCTGTTCCTCTGGAATGATTAAGGCTTGGAAGAACAACACGTTTTCTAATACACAGGCTTTTTCTTCAAAGTTAAGCCCAGCCGCGCCAATCAACATGGAAATGTGACTGGCAGCGGGGACAACCAATTGCTCGAAAATGATGTGATCGGCAAGGAAAGACGGAGCTTGTGCAGCAAACGTGGTTTCAAATACGTTTTCACGCAATAACGGCACATGCAGTTTTTTCGCCCACAGTGGGTGCAAGTGTTCACCTTGCGCGATCGCACTGCCACGCGCCACCACATGACCACCTTCAATCCAATAGCGTTGTCGCTGGAATGGATACGCCGGTAAGCTCACGCGCTGAACCGCTTGTGAGGCATAAATGGCATCCCAGTCCAGTGCTAACCCTTGCACCAATAACTGTCCTAAACTGTCGTGTAATTGTGACCAATCCGCACCTTCTGCGCGTAAACTCGGCAGCCACAATGCAGATTCCGCCGCGATGCTTTGTGAACCCATGCCCAGTAAAACCGGTTTAGGCCCCATTTCTAGGAAGATATTACAACCCATTTGTTGCAACTGTTGCATGCTCGGCGCGAAGCGTACCGCTTGCCGAATGTGATCCGCCCAGTAACGTGGCTGGGTAAAATCGGCTGAGGTGTCGCCGGTTACGTTGGAAATCAGCGGGATTTTCGGCGGATGAAGCGCAATCTTAGCAGCAAACTCGGCAAATTGATCCAGAATTGGATCCATTTGTGGCGAGTGGAAAGCATGAGACACGGTTAAATAAGTGGTTTTAATGCCGTCAGCGTCGAATTGTTTCACTAAAGCGGCGATGGCTTCGCGTTCACCGGAAATCACGATATTGCTAGGGCCATTCACACCGGCAACAGAGACGCGATCTAAATAACCGGCTAATTTTGCTAACACAGTCGCTTCATCGGCTTTCACCGCCACCATGTCGCCATCGTGTGGCAGCGATTGCATTAAACGCGCACGCTCGGCGATTAACTTCAAACCATCTTCTAAGCTGAACACGCCCGCCAGACAGGCCGCGACATATTCGCCCACGCTGTGACCTAACACCGCCGCCGGTTGAATGCCCCACGATTGCCATAAATCCGCCAAGGCATATTCCAAGGCAAATAAGGCAGGCTGTGTGTAAGCGGTTTCATTTAACAAAGCGTTGTCAGCATCTTCGGCGAACATAAATGCGGTTTTAACACTGAGGCGCAATGATCTAAAGTCTGGCGAAAACGCGGTTCAGTTTGATATAACTCGCGCCCCATGCCGACGTATTGCGCACCTTGACCAGTGCATAAAAAGGCAATTTTTGCCGTCGCTTGGCTATCAACTTGCCCTTGTGCGCAATCGGCTTGCTCGCCTTCTTGTTGCAAGTTTTGCAATTGCGCTAATAATTCGGCGCGGTCGCCAGCCACTAAGGCAGCACGATAAGGTAAGGCAGAACGCCCAACGCTGGCAGTGTAAGCAATATCTGCTAACGCGGTGTCTGCTTCCGCTTGTACATAGTTGGCATAATTCGCCGCCACCGCTTGCAACGCGGTTACATCGCGGGCAGACAGTGGCAATAACACGGTGCTCGGCTGGCTTTGCTGTGCAGGTTCTAGGCTAGGCATGTGCATTTCTGGTGCAGAGGCCACGATAACGTGTGCATTTGTGCCACCGAAACCAAACGAACTGATCCCTGCATAACACTGACCATCGTCAGCGGCAGGCCATGCTTGACTGCTGGTCGGGATTTGAATTGGCGTATTGGCTAAGTCAATCAGAGGGTTAAGCTGTTGGAAGTGTAAATGCGGTGGGATGGTGCGATGTTGCAGGGCTAATACCAATTTGCTTAAACCGGCGATACCGGCGGCGGCTTCTAAGTGTCCAATATTGGTTTTGACTGAACCCACCCAGCACGCCTGTTCCGCTGAGCGTTGTTGCATTAACACGGTTTTCAGCGCGTTTAATTCAATCGGATCGCCTAAGGTAGTGCCAGTGCCATGCGCTTCGACATAGCCGATTTGATTTGGCTGCACGCCCGCTTGTTGCAAGGCTTGGCGCACTACGGCTTGTTGTGCGGCACTGTTTGGCGCGGTTAAGCCGTTGCTGCGACCGTCTTGGTTCACTGCTGAACCTTTGATCACCGCTAAAATGTTGTCATTATCGCGCTGTGCATCGGATAAGCGTTTTAACACCATCACGCCGCAGCCTTCACCGCGTACATAACCGTTCGCGCTAGCGTCAAAGGTTTTGCACAAGCCGTCCGGTGACAGCATGTTAGCTTGGTTAAACACTTCTGATAAATCAGAGCTTAAGATTAAATTCACGCCGCCCGCCAGTGCTAAATTGCTTTCGTGCTGGCGCAGGCTTTGACAGGCTTGATGTACTGCAACCAAGGACGAAGAACAGGCGGTATCAATCGCCATGCTAGGGCCTTGTAAATCCAGCACATAGGATAAGCGGTTGGCGGCAATACATAAGGTGTTACCGGTGCCAGTATGCGCAGTCAAGGCTTCACCTTCGCGCACTTGCAAGCGGGTATAGTCGCTGGTGCTAATGCCGATAAATACGCCAGTACGACTGCCTTTTAAGCTATCGACCGGAATATTGGCGTTTTCCAAGGCATGCCAGCTTACTTCTAACAGCAGGCGTTGCTGCGGGTCCATTTGTTCCGCTTCACGCGGTGCGATGCCGAAAAATTGCGGCTCAAACTCTGCAACCTCTGGCAAGAAACCGCCTTGACGTGCGGTGTTTGCGTCAGGGTTTTGTCCTTGACCATAAAATGGGTCTTGCGCCCAACGATGGGCAGGCGCAGGTTGCACCGCGTTGGTGCCAGAGTTTAATAATTGCCAAAACGCTTGCGGGTTTTCCGCTTGTGGGAAACGGCAATTTAAACCGACGATGGCAATCGACTCGTTGCTGTCCGCTTGCTGGGTAAAGGTGTCGATTTGTGTGCTGTCGCTATCCGTTAAAAAGCGCACTAAAGCGGCGACACTTGGATGATCATAAAGCAGCGTAGGTGAACACGGTACGCCTAACCAATCTTCTAATTCTCCGGCAATGCCTAAGGCAGTGACGGAATCTAAGCCGTAACGCGACAAAGGCTCGTGCAAATCAATGCTAGTGCTAGGCACTTTAAAGGCTTGGCTTAAAGTATTGAGCAACCATGTTTGCACTGCGTTGGCGGAGTGTGAATGTGCTGGCGTAGCCGCTTTTTCGCTGACAACAGGGGCAATGGTTTGCTGCCATTGCGAGATGGTTTTTAAATCATCGGCTAAGAAAGCAACTTTACAGGCAGCGCGTTGAATTTTGCCGCTAGAGGTACGCGGAATGGTGGCGGTTTTTAATAAGGCGATGGCGTACACTTGCAAGTCGTGTTCTTCCGACACCGCTTTGCGGATCGCGCCCATCACTTCATCTGTATTCAATTTGCGCAAGGCTTCGCGTTTCACTTCTTGCACTACGACTAACTGTTCTTCGCCGTTGAGCTGAATCGAGAACGCGGCGCCGTGACCGTTTTCGCGTAACGCAGGGTGCGCAATTTCTACCGTGTATTCAATATCTTGTGGGTAATAATTGTTGCCGCGAATTACCATCATATCTTTGATACGACCGGTGACAAATAATTCGCCTTTGTAGGTAAAACCTAAGTCGCCTGTGCGGGCAAAAAACTGTTTTGGATTTTTGGCTAAATAAGCGCCGAAAGTGGCTTCAGTCTCAACCGGACGTTTCCAATAACCATGCGTCACGCTAGGGCTGTCTAACCAAATCTCGCCGATCTCACCTTCTGCGCATTCGGTCATGGTGTCAGGGTTGGCAATCACCACCCGCGCATCGTGCGCCGCGATACCCGAACCGACAAAGCGTTGTGGCTGCGGATCATTAGCTTCTGCGGGCACGGCTAAATGCTGTTGCTCTAGCACATCGCCGCGAATGGTTAAAATGCTCGGCTCGTCAGTGTAACGCGCACCGGCAACCACTAAGGTGGTTTCCGCTTGCCCGTAACCCTGAGAAATCACGGTTGATTTTAAGCCGCACTCTTTAAACGCAGCATAGAAATTTTCATAAGTATCGGCGCGAACGGGTTCTGCACCGTTCAAACTCATTTCCCAACGGCTTAAATCTAAACTGCGTCGTTGTTCAGCGGAAATCTTTTGCGCACATAAATCATAAGCGAAATTCGGCGCACCGCTATGGGTGGCGCGATAATGCGAGATTGCTTGCAGCCAACGGAAAGGCCGTTGCACGAAGGTAGCAGGCGACATCAAATAACACGGATAACCATTAAACAGCGGATGCAACACGCCGTAAATCAAACCCATGTCGTGGAAAATCGGCAACCATGTCACCATCACGCTGTCAGGACTGCCGCCCCAGACATCCGCCATATATTCATTGTTATGCAGCAAATTGCCGTGGCTAACCATTACCCCTTTTGGAATGCCAGTAGAGCCAGAGGTATATTGCAAAAAGGCTAAGGTATCGCGGGTGATGCCTTCAGGGGCTTGCCACTGTTCTGCCAGTGTTAACTCGACCTTATCAGAGGCTAACCAAGGCAATTGACGTAAATCTGGCGCGTAATCTAAATGGGCATCAACCCCGTCTGCCACTGAATCGACCGTTAACACAATCGCTGCTTGGCAATCTTGGGCAATGGCTTGAATTCGGCTGTCGGTATGTTTGCCACGCGGTGGGAACACTGGCACGCCAATGACACCCGCATATAAGCAACCAAAAAAGGCCGCCACATAGTCCACCCCTTGCGGATACAGCAGTAAGGCGCGGTCGCCTGCTTTCACTTGCTGTTGCAGTTGCGCGGCAATCGCCTGCACACGCTGTGCTAATTCACGGTAAGTCAGGCTGATTTCTTGACCAATTTCGCCGTCAATCAAAAAAGTGTACGCCAGTGCATCAGGCGTGCTGTCAGCGCGATGGCGTAGCAATTCGATTAAATTAGCATACTGCATAAAAATCCCTGTTAGCTAAGGTGACGGGGTGAGTCATCATGGGGTGGTAACTAAGTGCGATCAACATGGGCTAGCGGGCAGCCAATACGTGGCACGGCGCAGGGGGCGCGTCGCCATGGGTAAAAACAGGTGGGTGTTGAGCTAGATAGCAAGTAAACAAAAACATATTTAACAACTATTTCAGTGTCGCAAAAAATAACGCAGCGATAGGACACTTGCGCGTATAGTCTACCTTAGAAGTTAGTAAGCAAACAAAGTATTTGTACTTTGTATCAATCATATTGCGCCAAGCAATGTGCAATTTGGCGTTAAATTAAGCAAAAAACACTCCAGTTTAACCGATTGATTTATCTGCATATTAATTGTTTGTGCAGAAATTGTGCATATCAGCATGCGATAAAGTTAAGGTGGTTTAACGATAGTAGCGATAGTCACTGAGCAAAACGAAATCTATTATTCCCCTCGAAAGTGGGGGTATGCTACCTCAATTGCATATCACTATTCAAAAATTTTATAAAATCACGCAATAAAGCCAACGGATCGAGCGTTCTGGCTTATTGAGCGTAGGTTCCTACCTATTGCAGGGTCTATTTCACCACAAATGACACGCTAGGGGTAGTCAGGGTTTTTCCTGACTCGGAGAGTAATACTCTCGCCTGTGCTTGGTGCATGCCACGTTGTAAAGGCCATAAAAAACGCGGCTGAGCTAAACTACTTTCGCCAACCACTTGCGCATCAATCAGCCATTCAATTTGGCCTTGTTCGGCGGGTAAAGGCTGTTCCAATACTAATGCAAACGCTTCTTGCGCGTCGGGAATGCGCGGATCCATCGCCATTTGTAACGCATCTGAAGGCTGACGCAATGCAATATGCTGCACCTTGTCAGTGGTATGCGCCAAACGCAACGGCTCACTGTCATCCGGTAAGTTATATTCCATGAACCATTCTAAACGGCTGCTGCAAGGGCTTTGCGCGGTTTTTAATAAACCGTTGTCGCGGCAAATTTCTGCTGAAACAAGACGCGGGCTAAGATATAACGGCGCGGTTTCGTGCAGACGGTTTAATTCTGCAAACACGGCTCGCAATACCAAAGCGGGGCCGCTGGCACCTGACACTTGGTGCATTGGTTGTTGATCTAAATTGCCTAACCACACGCCCACGGTGTAACGGTGATTAAAGCCCAGTGCCCATGCGTCGCGGTAATCAGTAGAGGTACCGGTCTTAATGGCGGTTTGGACTGGAAAACGCAATAAAGAGCCGCTGCCAAATTCTAAACGGCGTGCATCAGAATCAGACAGAATATCGGCAATTAAGCTGCTGGCTTCTTTGCTGAATAATACTCGCGTCGCTGTTGGCGCGGTTGAATCTGTTGGCTGTAGAAAACGTAACGGCTGAAACAGGCCACGATTTGCCAGCACGGTATAAGCTTGCACCAATTCGACTAAAGTCACTTCACCATTGCCTAAGGCCAAACCATCGCCGTAAAAATTAGCATCAGCGGTTAAGCTTTTAATGCCTAAATCGCGCAGTTGCTGCAAAAACATATCAGTGCCGACGTATTGAATGGTGCGCACAGCGGGCGTATTCAGCGAATTGCCCAAGGCATCGCGCAGGCGTAACCAACCGTAATAACTGCGGCTGTAATTGCGGAAACTGTGCAAGCCGGTGCCGACGCTTTCGCTTAAGGGTGCGTCTTTAATCAAGGTCGCGGCTGTCCAACCTTGTTCTAAGGCCATTGCATATAAGAACGGTTTTAAGGTCGAACCCGGTTGGCGCGGGGTGATAATGGCATCGATTTGACTGGCAGGTACATCATGCGACAGAAAATTGCCAGCATTAACCCACGCTAACACTTCATTATTTTGCTGATGATCCACCACTAACACCGCGCCGTTATGCACATTGCGATCATTTAAGTCGTGGACACGCTGGTCGATAATCGCTTGTACTTTGCGTTGTAAGTCGCTGTCTAAGGTGGTGTGTAGGCGAACAGGCAGATTATTCGGGCTTAATTGCGCTTGATAGACATGATTAACAAAGTGGGTGGCTTGTATTGGTAAATCGGCTTGATGCAACTGCAAATCGGCGTGCATTAATTGCTGGTGATCTTCGTCGGTAATCAACTGCTGTGCTAGCAGGCGATCTGCCAAACTGCTCAGCGAGGGGGTAATGTCTTTATTGCCATAGCGCAAATCTAAGCGACTCGGCGAGCGCACCAACACCGCTAACACCGCCATTTCTTTTAAGTTCAGCGTATCCAAATCGCGGTCAAAATAATGCCGCGCCGCTTGCACCACACCGCGTCGATTGCTGGCGTAAGGTACTTGATTAAGGTAAAACTCTAAAATATCGGCTTTGGAAAACTGGCTTTCTAATCGGTAGGCTTCAAAACCTTCTACCCAACGCGACCAGAAAGTGCGCGGACGCGGGTGTAACATGCGTACCACTTGTTCGGTGATGGTGCTAGCGCCGCGAATGATGCGACCGGCAAATAAGTTTTGCCCTACGGCATGCCAGCGGGCGTTCCATTCAGGGCCGCCGTGTTCGTAAAAACGCTTGTCTTCTGATAACACGAAAATATGTTGCAGGCTTTTGGGGATTTCGTGCAAGGCAACGTAGTCGTGAATATTCCAGTCGTTTTGATAGGTGATGGTGAGCGGGTGTTGCTGGCGGTCTAACACTTGCACTTTGCGCACGGTGGAGTCGCGTAAGGTTAAATCGGGGGGGAAGGGTAATAAGGCGTGCCAAGTGAAGACAGTTAAGGTGATTAGGCCCGTGAGTGCTAGCCCGACAAGACTCCAGAAAATAATGCGCATGCCCGTCCCCCGCAACGATGTAGCCCGCGATAGTACAAGAAAGAGAATGCAGGCATTCTCTACTATGGAGAAAATAAGGTACAAAGTGGTTGATGTAAAGTGATTAGCTGAGTTTGGAATGCCGTTTGATAATCCATTGTCGTTGAGGTGGGATTTTGCCCACTAACCCCGCACGGTGGGCAAAACGCCGATTAAGGCCGGAAACAGTCTTAGCTTCTCGGCGGCGTTTCGCACACCCTACAAGGCTCAGCTTTTTGCAGGGGTTTATGGTGGAATACGCTGCGCTATTCCACCCTACGGCTTTAGTTTTTGCCAGAATTTTTGGAAGATGTTTGGTTTTGTCTGGGGGGCAGGTGTTTCGGTGGCGGGTGGTGCTGGGGGCGTGTTTGGAGTAGGGGTGGTGTCTTGCTCGGTTGGGGCTTTTGCCATTGCGGCTTGGCAATATGCTAGGTTTTTAAGATAAAGTTTTGTATCAGGATGTTCTGAGCCTAAGCGATTTTGTGCAATTTCAACTGCTTTTTGAAACAAAGGCAAGGCGGCGGCATAATCGTCTTGTGAATAATAAAGTAACGCCAGATTATTCAGGCTGGTAGCCGTATTGGGATGTTGTGTCCCTAGCACTTGTTCCGTAATCGCTAAGGCTTTTTGATACAAAGGTAAGGCGGCGGCATACTCGCCTTGTGTTCGATAAAGTTCCGCCAGATTATTCAGGCTGGTAGCCGTAGAGGGATGTTGTGTCCCTAGCACTTGTTCCCTAATCGCTAAGGCTTTTTGATACAAAGGTAAGGCGGCAGTATACTCGCCTTGTGACCTATAAAGTAACGCCAGATTATTCAGGCTGGTAGCTGTAGAGGGATGTTGTGTCCCTAGCACTTGTTCCCTAATCGCTAAGGCTTTTTGATACAAAGGCAAGGCTGCGGTATACTCGCCTTGTGACTCATAAAGTGCCGCCAGACTATTCAGGCTGATAGCCGTATTAGGATGTTGTGTCCCTAGTACTTGTTCATGAATCGCTAAGGCTTTTTGATACAAAGGCAAAGCGGCAGCATACTCGCCTTGTGACCTATAAAGTGACGCCAGATTATTCAGACTAGCAGCAACCTCTGTATGTACTTCAGGAAAAATTTTTTGCCGAATAGTTAAAGCTTCTTGTGCTAAAGGTAAGGCTTTAGCATATTGCCCTGCATAATATAGAGACATTGAACACTCATAAATACAAAGACTTAATATCTCATCAAAATCATTATAAGACCGTGGCAACAATTCTGAAGCTGCATGGAACATTTGCGCAGATTCCATATATTTGTGATTTGAGCGCAAACGCTTAGCCTCTGCCATCATCAATTTAGCAGCCCACCATTGGATAAAGCGTTGTGTTTCTTTATCTTCAACAACTTCTGATGCACTCAATAATAAACGGTTGATTGTATTGAGAGTGTCATCAACTTGACGGAAATTACCTTGTTCTAATGCACGTTCAGCTTGAGCAAATGTTATTTTAACGTCTGTACCAAACTGATCTGCAACACCAGCAAAGGCAATAATAGGCTCAGCTTTGTTTAAATAGAGCCTATCCAATTCTGCCAAGCGATATAACAACTGCTCAATTGTCACTTCAGCTTGTGTCACTAAATCTTCTACAAAAGGCCAAACTTTTGCCCTGACCGTACTATCACGCAATGCCTGCTTAATCGCATCAGGAACATTATCAACACGTCGATTTTTTAAAGCAGCCAACTGCTGCCGAAAAGCTTCAAATGCAAAGCGAATATCTGTCTGCCGTGCTTCACTTAACGACACAGTTTCTAAATCAGCCTGAAAAACTAACAACTTTTCATTCAAGGCTGAAAACAATTCACCAGAAAGCTCAAATAAACGTGGTAACTGCCCTCTAATCTCACAATGATGCATTAAATCATGAATAGCCTTGCCTAACTCAGCACTTTGCAATGAACCTAAATCCAGCGGAATTTCATAATATAAAGTGCGCAACTCATGCATTGTTAAATATTTCAATAACAAAGCACGCAAGCCATGTTTCTGCTTTAATGTTAGCTTAATGATTTGGTCAGGCTGATTATCCATGAGATTCGCTTTTTTAGACGATTTGAGCGTAATTTAACATGTAGGATGGGTAGAGCAAAGCGAAACCCATCATTTTGCAGAACACCATTCTTCTAGCTCCCACGCGCTTTGCGTGGGAGCAAGTCCCGACGCGCCTGCGTCGCGAATTTATCTCAGCTTCCGTGTCCAACACTCGGCGCAGGCGCGCCGCTATGGGTTCCCACGCAAGGCGAGGCTGTCAAAGAACCGTTAAAAAAGTATAATTTTCCTACATTCCAACCCAAAGCAGTTAATAGAGTCAAAATGACAACACGTCGTTACAAAGTCGGAGTTAATCGTCAGCAAGTCAGCTTGTTGCCGC
>QKBZ01000218.1 GCA_003245895.1 Beggiatoa sp. | reverse complement strand
GAGTATTAATGAATAATCAACGCTATGAAGCAGGTCTTAAAAAGTTAAATGAAATTGATGGCACAGCAGGGCAAAAAGTTATCGATAGCTTGGCCTCAATTTCGCCTGATTTAGCCAAATACACCATCGAATTTCCTTTTGGCGATATTTATCAACGGCAAGGACTAGACTTAAAAAGTCGAGAATTAGTAACGGTTGCTGCATTAACCGCTTTAGGAAGTTGCTTGCCTCAATTAAATGTCCACATTCACGGTGCCTTGAATGTTGGCTGCAAACCAGAAGAAATCGTTGAAACCATTATCCAAATGGCAGTATATGCAGGTTTTCCAGCCGCTTTAAATGGTATGTTTGTGGCTAAAGAAGTCTTTATTGAACGGGGAATAATAGAGGCTTAGCAAGGAAGCGTTGCTTCTATCAATTTTGCATCAGAAATAACGCTTTTCACATCTTTTATGGCTGACATAACTGCTTCAAATGCATTTTCAGCTTCACGAGAAAACTGCAATGCAATTCTGCCTTTTTGACCAATACCAATAATGGCATCATCACAACCTGCTTCAGCCAATTTTTCTACATACTCCTCAGCATCTTTAGAAGAGTCTGAAAAGTAAAATTTTAGTGTGAATTCAAATTCTTTCATAATTACTTCGCTGATTATCATTGAGGTTTTAATATGTTGATGCATAACCCACCCCATCCAGGAGAAATCATTAAAGCGTTATGTCTTGAGCCATTAGGTCTGAGTGTGACTGAAACAGCTAAAGCGCTTGGTGTCAGTCGCAAAACACTGTCAAATATTATCAATGGTAAAGCCAGTATCAGTCCTGAGATGGCTGTGCGACTCTCTATTGCCTTCAATACATCCTCTGAAAGCTGGTTAAATCAGCAAACTCAGTATGACTTATGGCAGGCCGAACAACATCGCAAAGATTTAGATGTTACGCCGTTGTTTGCAACATGAAATACATAATAATCAAGTTCATAAAAAAGCCACTGAACTCAAAATCCAGTGGCTTTCTCAACTTCTTTGAAAAGTCTGACGATGTACAGAACTTTATGGCGGATGATGGCTTTCGCCTTATCCGCCCTACAACATAAGCTTAACTTGCGCCAGAACTTACTACATCTCCAGTAGCTTCAGCACTCACCTTGCCCTCTTTCGGCGGATGAATTTGCTGCTTAGCCTGCATTTCTTCATACCATAAATCATGGTGTTGTTTCGCCCATGATTCATCGACATGACCTGTCACCATGCCTTCTAACGCGCCTTCAGTGCCAATCGTGCCGATATAGACATGACCAAAGCTGGCGGCAATCCATAACACGGCGAAACCGGCGTGGACTAAGTGGGATAATTGAAAATCTGGGCGGGTTTGACCGAAAATTGGCAAATACAGCACAAAACCGGAGATACAAACCGCAAGGCCGCCGAAAAATACCACCCAATACCACATCTTTTCCCCACCGTTCATAAAACCGGCAGAGGGATGACCTTCTTTTAAAATACCACCGCCTGCCGCAAACCAACGCACGTCAGTCTGGTTAAAAAAGTTATTGCGTATCCATAACACCAGCATCAGCAATAAAGCCACCGCAAATACTGGCGCGATCCAGTGATGCATGTCGCGGGCAATTTGTGCGTAAGCGGCAAAGCCTTCTTTACCAAACACTGGAATCAACAAAGCACGCCCAAATAACAAGCTTAAACCTGTTACCGCCAGCACAATAAAGCCGATGGCAACTACCCAGTGCAACAAGCGATCTACTGAATTCCAGCGTAATAAGGTGTGACCAGTGCGCGGGTGTTCTAATTTAACTTTACCGTGCAGTAAATAGAACAGCGTGATCACGACTAAAGCCGCGATCAGTATCATGCCGCCATAAGTTGCCAGCGGGCCATTGCGCAATTGCCGCCAGTTTTGGCCGCTGCTTTGAATTAACACCGTGCCTGCACTGTGTTCTGTCACCGCAGTATAAGCATTTTCTTGCTGACCGCTGCGCACTTCGCGCCAATAATCCGCGCGGGGGTTAGTTGCTTCCTCCGCCGTCACACTGGGCGAAGTGGCGATAAAATACGCGCCAACGGGCAATATCAAGGAGAGCAATAACACTCCGAGCATTGACCAACGCATGGCACGTTTGCGAGTTTCTGTCATCGCACTCACTCCTTAACGGTCGGTTTGTACCATTTGAAACCGCTTCGCCAACACATCTTGGCGGTCACGGCTGGCAGCGGTGTCTGGTGATCCGGCATAGCTGCTTTCACCTTTGGTATCGTGCAAGGTCACGTTAGCAGGGTCTTCATAACAGCTTGTTAAGCTCATACACACTAAACCCAGCGTGAGCAGTAATAAAATACGCATGGTATAAGCTCCTTAACCTTTGTACGCCGTGCCCCAGCCCCAAACATCGGCGCGACCGCCGCGACGTGTCACCCGCTCGCGGTATAAGTCAGCAACTAAGTTGCCGTCACCCGCCATTAAGGCTTTAGTCGAACACATTTCTGCACATAACGGTAACGAGCCTTCCGCTAAGCGGTTTTTGCCGTATTTTTCCCATTCTGCCGCAGAATGGTCTTCTTCAGGGCCACCAGCACAGAAAGTACATTTATCCATTTTGCCGCGTGCGCCGTATTCGCTGGTTTGCGGATATTGTGGTGCGCCAAATGGGCAGGCGTAGAAGCAGTAACCGCAGCCAATGCACAAATCTTTGTTATGTAACACCACACCGTCTTCGGTAGTGTAAAAGCAATCAACTGGACAGACAGCGGCGCAAGGCGCGTCAGTGCAGTGCATACAAGCGACGGAGATGGTGCGTTCACCAGGTTCGCCGTCGTCAATGGTCACTACGCGGCGACGGTTTACGCCCCAAGGCACTTCATGTTCGTTTTTGCAGGCGGTGACACAAGCGTTACATTCGATACAGCGCTCGGTATCACATAAAAATTTCATCTTAGCCATTAGACTTTTCCTTTTTTCACAGCGCGTTACGCAGCAGGGGTAATGTTACAAATAGAGACTTTGGTTTCTTGCATTGCGGTTACGGAGTCATAACCGTAAGTAAAGGCCACGTTGCAAGATTCCCCTAACACGTAAGGGTCTGAGCCTTCAGGATATTTATAGCGTCGGTCTTCGCCTTGGAAGTGTCCAGCAAAGTGGAATGGCATAAATACCACACCGGCAGCGACACGCCGTGTCACCATCGCCATGATTTTCACTTTGCCGCCCTCTGGGCCTTCTAACCACACCATGTCGCCATCGCGAATATTGCGGTCGTTCGCGTCGGCTGGGTTTAATTCAACGAACATATGTTGCTGTAATTCCGCCAGCCAAGGGTTAGAACGGGTTTCTTCGCCGCCGCCTTCATATTCCACTAAGCGACCGCTAGTCATGATCAATGGATACTCTTGTGAGTAGTCTTTGGCTTGAATAGAAGCGTAGCGCGTTGGTAAACGGTAGAAAGATTTGCGATCTTCGTAAGTTGGATATTTTTCCACTAAATCGCGGCGCGGCGTGTACAGCGGTTCGCGGTGAATCGGTACAGGGTCGGGGAAAGTCCACACCACGCAACGCGCTTTTGCATTACCAAACGGGGCGCAACCGTGTTTGATGGCTACCCGTTGAATACCGCCAGATAAGTCAGTTTTCCAGTTTTTGCCCTCAGCGGCTTGCTGTTCTTCTGCGCTTAAGTCTTCCCACCAGCCTAATTGTTTCAACATATCAGCGGTGAATTCAGGATAACCGTCGTCGATTTCTGAGCCTTTGCTATACGAACCTTCTGCCAATAAGTTCGCACCATCATGCTCTACCCCAAAACGGGCGCGGAAAGTTAAACCGCCTTCAGCCACAGGTTTATTGGTGTCGTATAAAATCGGCGTGCCAGGGTGTTTCATCTCTGCTGTACCCCAACAAGGCCAAGGCATACCGTAATATTCGCCGTCTAAAGGCCCGCCTTCGGCTTTCAGCGTAGTGGTGTTGAAGTGTCCCCAGTGTTCTTGATGGGCTTTCAAACGCTCAGGACTTTGACCGGTATAACCAATCGTCCACATGCCTTTGTTAAATTCGCGGGTTAAGTCTTCGATCAACGGCTCTTCGCCATTCACTTGCACATGCTTGAGTAATTCATCTGCAAAGCCAAATTTTTTGGCGAATTTGTACATGATGACGTGATCAGGCAAGGACTCAAATAAAGGATCAATCACCTTATTACGCCACTGCATAGAGCGGTTAGACGAGGTTAACGAACCGTAAGTTTCAAACTGGGTGCAGGCAGGCAATAAGTACATGCCGTCGGTGCGGTCTTGCATGATGGCGGTGGCAGTTGGATAAGGGTCGATGACCACTAATAACTCCAACTTCTCCATCGCGGTTTTCATCTCAGTACCACGAGTCTGACTGTTTGGCGCATGTCCCCAGAACACCATCGCTTTCAAATTGTCTTTTTGTGCAATGTTGTCTTTATCTTCTAACACGCCATCAATCCAGCGCGATACCGGAATGCCGTTAGTGTTCATCACTGCCGCGTCGCCGTCTTCATAACTGCCTTGGTCAAAACGGCCTTTTAACCATTCATAGTCAACATCCCACACTCGCGCCCAGTGTTTCCACGCGCCTTCGGTTAAACCGTAATAACCTGGTAAAGTGTGTGATAACACGCCTAAATCCGTCGCGCCTTGTACGTTATCGTGACCACGGAAAATGTTAGTGCCGCCGCCTTCTACGCCCATATTGCCTAAGGCTAATTGGAATACGCAGTAAGCGCGGGTATTGTTATTACCGGTGGTGTGTTGCGTGCCACCCATACACCAGATGAAAGTGCCGGGGCGGTTTTCTGCCATCATGCGTGTCGCTTCATACACTTGCTCTTCAGGCACGCCAGTGACTTTTTCTACTTCGTCCGGTGTCCATTTCGCCACTTCGGTGCGGATTTCGTCCATACCGTACACGCGCTGCTCGATAAAGCTTTTATCTTCCCAGCCGTTTTTGAACACATGCCATAACATGCCCCAAATTAAGGCGACATCAGTGCCAGGGCGTAAGCGGACGTATAAGTCAGCGTGGGCAGCGGTGCGGGTAAAGCGAGGATCGATGACGACAATTTTCGCGCCGCGTTCTTTGGCGCGGAAAATATGTTGTAAGGAAACGGGGTGCGCTTCGGCAGGATTACCGCCGATGACTAAAATCGACTTGCTGTTGTGAATGTCGTTATAGGAGTTGGTCATCGCACCATAACCCCAAGTATTAGCAACTCCTGCAACAGTGGTGGAGTGACAAATACGGGCTTGGTGATCGACGTTATTGGTGCCCCAAAAGGCAGCGAATTTGCGGAATAAGTAAGCTTGCTCGTTGTTATGTTTAGCTGAACCTAACCAGTAAACAGAATCGGGGCCTGCTTGCTCACGAATGCTGAGCATTTTATCGCCCACTTCGTTAATCGCTTGCTCCCAAGAAATCTTTTTCCATTTACCGCCTTCCAATTTCATTGGATATTTTAAGCGGCGTTCGCCATGACCATGTTCGCGTAAAGATGCGCCTTTGGCACAATGCGAACCAAGGTTAAATGGATGATCAAAAGCAGGTTCTTGCCCTGTCCATACACCGTCTTGCACTTCGGCAACTACGCCGCAACCAACGGAACAATGTGAACAGACAGAACGAATGCGGCTTACTTCAGCAGTAGAATGCTCGGTTTCGCGGGCTTCAGTTTTTTTCACCATAGACGGTGCTAAACCAATCGCGGCAGCAACACCGCCAGCCGTTAAACTAGAACGGCGTAAAAAGGTACGGCGATCAATCGCTTCTGCCGCGCTGGCTTGTTTTGGCTCAGCAGCGTTAGGGGTAGATTGACGTTTGATTAATTTCATCATAGTTATCGGTCTCCTCAACATCGGCACAACGGCGGTCAATGACTAAACCCGCACACCGATTGAGCGGGGGTTAATCTCGCAGCGTTTGATAATAGGTTTTGACGTGTTCCGTCTCTTGATACCCTTTTTGTGTTTTAGGCTCTGGGCTGCTTTTTTCTTCTTCGTGTTCGCTGCAATTCGCTGCTAACTGTGGCGCGGCAACGGCAGCGACAGTTGCGCTGCCTAATACGGCTGAGCGTTTTAAAAATGCTCGGCGTTTAAAAAAACTACGCATGGTGTGTTCCTCATTAGCTCAACATGGCAAAAGCACGTTGTTCTATTTCACTAAATTGCAAGCCTAAATAGCCGACGCTGCGATAAAAGCGCGCGCTATTGGCGGTATGTAAATCGGTAAAAAACCGTGTTAACCACGGATTTAAATGGGTGATAAAAAACTGACGTTGGGTGGCAAAATCATATTCATCAGGATGGTAAATCAGCAGGCTCATTACCTCACATAAAGCAGCAATATGATCTTCTGGCTCGTGGCTATTGGCATCGCGTTCTATGCCTAATTGCTTCAGTTCTGCGCGTAATAAAGCTAATGGTCTATCCATTAACATACCGGTTAAATACCACGAGCTATACGGTACTAATTCGCCACGTCCTAAACCGATAAATAAATCGTTATATTCTTCTTCTACTGAGACTGCTTGGCTTTGTTTCGCCGCTAATTGGAGACGCGCCCACGCAATTTGCATGGCTTTTTGCTCGCTTTCCGCTTCGCTGGCCTGTATTTGGCTTAAGCGTGTCAGCATGTCTGCACTGGGCGGTGCGACCAGTAACGCGGCCAATAATGCGTAAATTTCTGCGCGGCTGGCTTCGATACTGGGTAAACTCGCTTGCAGATCACTGGCAACGGCTGCCGTCATAGGGGACTCCTCATCGTGTGTGCTCATTGGCACCAAACCTCGCTACATAAGTCAAACCATAACGCAATTCAGAGACCTGAAAATGAGGGAAGAAAATCCTCTATAAGGCAAAGATTCACCTATGCTCAACGCGATATAGTTTAAGGTGGGACATTTTGTCGCAGTTTGATCGCTGTATTTTGTCTGTGGGGACATTGCGTCAGTGTGGGGCAGGTAGAAGCAACACAATACTCATATCGAGCTATTGGGCTAACTTTTATCAAGCAAACGCTACCAGTAATCTATAAAATTTTTCGGAATGAACACTCCGGCAAAAAATCAGTCTACACTGAATAGAACTCAGCGATTCTTTTTAATAAAACTAATACGGAATCTGAGACAGGTCTCTAAAAAAGCAAGAACAACTTACACGTTTCAGCCTTTATGAAACCATATTAAAAGCATGGTTTTATCTTTTTAAACAAGCCCACTCAGTTGGGCTTTTTTTATGTCTGTATGGCATGTAGGATGGGCTGACGCAGGAAGCCCATCAGTCGCGTTAACTGATTAAATCTCAAGCTCGCGGTAAACGATGGGCTTCCTTCATCAGCCCATCCTACGTCATAACTTAGGTATAAAACCATTCTCCTCTTTAATTCGTGGCAAAATCGATTTATAGTAAACAGTAATAATAAAAAGCTGCTAAGCTCAGTTAATTAAAAACACAAATCGCCAATGACACCGAAACGAGGAGAACCACCATGCCTATCCCTGATAAATCTGAAACTATTTGGCAACAACTGGTCACAGGGCAAAAGGAATACCGCTTTAAATTAGTCCCTGCGAGTATGATGCTTTCCCGTCTTATCCGCTCGGTTCAAATCGACAATTCACCTGCTAATATTGAACGATGCGTTGATGAACTCTATAACTTCTTTACCCACTACCAAGTGGTACTGAATAAAGATATTCAACAATTATTCAATGCAACACCAACCCCTGAATCCAGTACAGTGATGCCTAATGCAGTGACCGGTTCCTCAGCCGCTTCTCTGGTGCATCAACGCGCAGCTTTAGCAATGCCTATGCGTTAACGACTGTGCTTTAAGGGGAATATTTTTACACCCTAAAGGAGGGAGTAGTCGTATGTTACAGACTGTAATGGAAGCGGATAAACGCATTCGTGATGGCGAAATGCTGATGATTGCAGGCGAAGAATCGCTGTTACGGCAGTTATCCACAGGCCAATGGATTGGCGGTACGATTCCCTATTTTATGACGGAGCAAGGGGGACTGTGTTCGCAAGAACAGTTATTTGTTACTCCTTTGCCCAAATCGTTGATGAGCGTCGCACAAATCAAGGCATATGAACCTGAACAGTTAGCCAGTATTCCTGCTGATGCGCCGGAAAATGGCTTATCTTTTATTATTATTCCTGCCTTAAGTGCCGCGCATGTTCGTTATGCGCAAGATGCCCCTAGTTATCCCGATATTTTTTTAAAACCGATTACGGGTTGGATTTCAGGTGTGCATTTAGAGCAACTAGGACAACAAACCCCTAAAGTAGTGAACGGTGCCACAGGTGAAGTGCTTGAGAATCATGCTTTAGTCATGCACTTATCGCTTGCGCCTGATTATATGGCATTGATTAACATCATTAATTTGTTTGAACAAGGTGACGGGGACGAAATTTGTTTTGAAGCCAGTGGTTTCACAGTGACCGATTGCTTAATTAATGGTGAATCACGCAACTTTGCCGACTACCTCACAGAAAACGAAATTGACATTAAATATCCACTGGTTGCGGATTATTGTGGCGCAATGGTCAATGTCGGCTTTCAACAAGTTGACACGGATGCAAAACAAGTTCACTTATACGCACCCGTATTTGATAAAGTCAGTTACCGCATCGCTAAACCTTTAGGCGACTATGTGACGAGTTTTAAAGCGGCTTTACCGCAAGAAATGAGCAAGCCCTTGTTTTCCTGCAATTGTCTTCTCAATTACTTGTATTCTGAGTTGGAAGGGCAAAGCACAGACCCCATTCACGGCCCTATCACTTTTGGTGAAATCGCCTATCAATTATTAAACCAAACCTTGGTTTATGTAGAATTACAAAAAATGTAATTACCCTCTCTACGTGGCATCTTAAATCCGTAAGATGTCACACACTCCCGCCAAGTTCTCCCTGTCTTTTCCTGCTATCAGACTTTTTCTGCACGCCGTGAGCAATTTTGAAATACTTTCAGTACAATG
>QKBZ01000113.1 GCA_003245895.1 Beggiatoa sp. | reverse complement strand
GCCGCTTGTAAAATAGCATGGTCGCTAATGTCTGGTTTACCTAAGCTGATATTGTCACGCACTGAGCCGTAAAATAAGCAGCCTTCTTGTGGCATGTAACCAATGTTGCGCCGTAAATCCGCAGGGTCAATTTGTTGACTATCTACGCCGTCAAACAGTAAATGTCCACTGCTTGCAGGATATAAACCTAATAATAGGCGTGCTAAGGTGCTTTTACCGCATCCGGTTTTGCCTAAAATACCGACCCGTTCACCCGCTCGAATTTGCAGAGACAGTTGGTTTAATACCAGTGGTGAATTTTCTTGATAGCTAAAGCTCAACTTTTGTAACTGAATGTCGCCTGTCAATTGTGGACGGTGTAAGTAGTGCTGTTCAGGTTGGCGTTCAACCGGTAATTGCATGATTTGCGTTACTGCTTGTAAGGCTGAACGGGATTGGTGATAACGGGTTAATAAAGCAGCAACTTGAGCTAAAGGGGCAATTGCCCGCCCACCTAATAAGGTGCTGGCAATCAACGCCCCTACCGTTAATTCACCCGCAGTAATCAAGTACACCCCTAAAATGACCATGATCACAGTCATTGCCTGCTGCACAACGACAGCGAAATTCACTGTTAAATTAGATAAAAAACGCGCTTTTAAACTATAACGTGCTGCCGTTTCTAATAAAGATTCCCAACGACTTTGCCATGCACCTTCCGCTTGATGCGTTTTCAAGGTTTCTAAACCGCTTAACGCTTCAACTAATAAGGCTTGCTTTTGCGAACCGGCGCGGAAGCTGTGTTGAATCGCGTGGCGTAGTGGCAATTGCAAAATTAAGCTAACAATTAAAATTAACGGCAAAGCAATTAACGGAATTTGTGCTAATTCAGGGTGAATAAAGGCGATAACAGCAATAAATAAAAAGGTGAACGGTAAGTCGATTAAAGTGGTTAACGTCGCGGAGGTCAGAAACTCGCGAAAGCCTTCAAATTCATGTAAATGATTAGCCATCGCGCCCACTGAACGCGGATGCGCAGAGCGTTTTGTGTTTAAAACTTGAGAGAACACTTGTGAGGACAGCAACAAGTCGATGCGCTTGCCTGCCATGTCGATAAAATATGCCCGCAACAAACGAATGAGAAAATCAAAACCTAATACCAATAACACGCCACTGGCTAATACCCATAAAGTTTCTAAGGCATGATTTGGCACCACGCGGTCGTAAACATTCATGATAAACAACGGCGAGGCCAAGGCGAACACGTTAATCAATAATGAAGCCAGCAACACTTCACCATAAATGCCCCATGCACTAACAATTGTGCGCCAAAACCAATGACGTGATGAATGATTAGGTACAGTGTCGCTGCGGCGATCAAATTGGTATTGGGCGGTGACTAATAGCGCAAAACCACTATAGTCCGCTTCCAATTCTTTTAAACTGATTTCTCGGCCACCGTTTTCTGTTTCGGGCAATAAGATGTGTGCTTTATCGCGTCCAACACGCTTGACCAAAATGCAGGCTTGCCCATCTGCCAGCAATAACACAGCGGGCAACTGTAAGGGGCGTAATTTAGACAGCGGACGGCGCACTAAACGGGCGGATAAATTGGCTTTTGCTGCCGCGCGGATAAATAAATCGGGCGTTAAGCCTTCAGTGGTAATGGGTAAACCGGCGGTTAAAGCGACTGCGGATTGTGGTCGCTCAAAATACTGCGTTAAAGTGACGAGACATGCCAATAAGGGATCGACAGATGGCGGGCAGGCGGCATCAAGTTGCGTTGAATCGGTCATGGTGTTGCATCATTTGCGTAGATAAAAAAGACTTGAGAGAAACAAAATATATTTGTTTAAACGAACTGACACGATAATGTTGTCTATGCGCTTCCCCCAAGCAATAGCCATTCAGGCTTAGCATATCAGGTTTCATGCAGGCTGAAACCGTAAAACACACAGATGATGTTTTCAGATAAGACTTAATTTTCCTGCGTTTGCGCCGCGTTTTGGCGGCGCAAAGCTAATTACCCTTCCAACTCCGCCAACAATTGCACTAAACCAGCTTCATCTAAAATATCAATGCCTAAATCTTGTGCCTTAGTTAATTTGCTGCCTGCTTTTTCCCCTGCCACCACACAATGCGTTTTCTTTGACACGCTGCCGCTGACGGTTGCACCTAAGGCTTGCAAACGCTCCGCCGCTTGATCACGGGTTAAGCCGTTTAAAGTACCTGTTAGCACAAAGGTTTTACCCGCCAAAGGCTGTGCACCAGCCTCTGCGCTGCTTTGCTCGCTATTCGGTTCTGCCTCTGTCCATGTAATGCCGACGGTTTGCAAGCGTTGAATCACTTCTTGATTACGGGCTTGCAAGAAAAAGGCGTGAATATGTTGCGCAACGATGGGGCCAACATCTTGCACTTTTTGCAAGGTGTCGAGGTCAGCTTTCATTAACGCAGGCAAATTGCCGAAATGTTGCGCCAATTGGCGGGCAGTCGCTTCACCCACTTCTCGAATACCTAGTGCGTATAGAAAACGTGGCAAAGTGGTTTGTTTACTGTCATTTAACGCAGCTAACAGTTTATCTACCGATTTTTTACCCATGCGCTCTAAGCCTAACCACTGCTCACGCGGCAAAGTAAATAAATCAGCAACGCTGTTTACTAAACCGTGATCCACCACTTGCTCGATTAACTTTTCGCCTAAGCCTTCAATATCCATCGCTCGCCGTGAAGCAAAATGCTGTAAGGCTTGCTTACGCTGTGCCGGACATTTCAAACTGCCCTCACAACGCGCCACTGCTTCACCTTCCACACGCACCACCTCAGAATCACAGACTGGACAACGGTCAGGCAGTTGAAATGGCTCAGTGTCTGGCGGACGACGTTCTAACATCACGCTCACTACTTCGGGAATCACATCACCGGCACGGCGAATGGTCACAGTATCACCAACGCGCACATCTTTGCGCGTCACTTCCGCTTGATTATGCAAGGTGGCATTAGTCACCGTTACGCCGCCGACTTCCACTGGCTTAAGGCGAGCCACAGGGGTTAATGCGCCAGTCCGCCCCACTTGCACTTCAATCGCTAACACGGTGGTTAAGACTTCTTGCGGTGGCAACTTATGCGCAATCGCCCAACGTGGCGCACGCGAGACAAAGCCCAGTGTTTGCTGATCCGCAAAACGGTTCACTTTATACACCACGCCGTCAATATCGAACGGCAGTTGATCGCGCATGGCAAGAATTTTTTGGTAATAATTCAAGCAGCCTTGTGGACTGGTGACAACTTCCGAATGACGTGACACAGGCAAGCCAAAATTAGCTAAAAACGCCAGCGTTGCACTATGCGTATCAGGCAACTCCACGCCTTGCACTTCGCCTACGCCATAGCAGAAAAATTGCAGTGGACGGCGAGCAGTCATCTTTGCATCTAACTGGCGCAAACTTCCCGCTGCTGCATTACGTGGATTGGCAAAAATTCGGTCGCCTTTGGCCTCTTGTGCAGCATTCAGTTGCCGAAAACCGGCATGATTCATAAACACTTCACCGCGCACTTCTAACACTGGCGGAAGATTTTCGCCGCGTAATTTCAGTGGAATCGATTGAATTGTGCGCACATTTTGCGTCACATCCTCGCCATGACTGCCATCGCCTCGTGTCGCTGCTTGTACTAATTGCCCTTTTTCATAACGTAAATTAATTGCTAAACCATCTAATTTTAACTCTGCGGCATACTCAATCTGCCTTTGCTCTAAACGCTCACGGGCGCGGCGATCAAAATCTTGTATATCTTCAGTGGTAAAGGCATTGCCTAGCGATAACATGGGCACCGCGTGTGCGACTTCAGTAAAAGCCGCTAATGGCGTTGCGCCAACACGCTGAGTAGGCGAGTCAGGGCGAATTAAGTCAGGGTATTCCGCTTCTAGCTGCTGTAATTGCTGAAATAAGCGGTCATATTCGCTATCAGGCACAGTCGGCGCGTCTAACACATAATATTCGTATTGGTATTGCTCGAGTTGCTGGCGCAACTGCTGTGCTTGCTGCTGAATAGAATCTGGGATATTCATGAAGGCTCGGTCAAATAACAAAGGGAAAGAATAGGCGGTATTTTAGCTTATTTGAGAGGGCTTATCAGTTGGGGAAAACAAGCCTCTTGTAGGTCGGATAAGGCGATAGCCGTCATCCGACACAATACAGTTGAAGCTTGCGCCAAGCCGCTTGCGGCGGATGACGGCTATCGCCTTATCCGCCCTACAAGACAGTGCCAACGCTTAACTTAATGGCAGTGTCTCAGCGTGTGGGAACGAGAAAACATCATGCAGACTTCTCCGCGTGCGCACGGCAAAAAGACGCAGTGCAAACCCTACGAGCTTAAACCAACCCCTTCAACACTTTCCCTGCCGTCTCAATCGTCGCTTCAATATCCATCCCTGTATGCGCTGCAGAGACAAAACCCGCTTCAAATGCGGATGGGGCTAAGTAAAAGCCGTGGTTTAACATGCCGTGGAAGAATTTTTTAAATAATTCCACATTACAGGCACTGACTTGCTCGAAATTGGTAATTTGTTCTGCTTCAGTGAAGAAAATGCCGAACATACCGCCTAAAGAATCGCCAGCCATCGCAACGCCTGCGGCATTGGCTTGTTCTAATAAGCCATCGATTAACATTTCGGTATTGGCACTTAAGTGTTCATAGAAACCGGCAGCAGAGATTAAGTCTAAAGTGACTAAACCGGCAGCCATTGCCACGGGATTACCGGATAAAGTACCGGCTTGATACACAGGGCCTAATGGCGCGATGTGTTCCATGATTTCCCGCTTACCGCCAAATGCGCCCACCGGCATGCCGCCACCGATGACTTTGCCTAAAGTGGTTAAATCTGGCGTGATGTTGAATAAAGCTTGTGCACCGCCTTTAGCAACACGGAAACCAGTCATTACTTCGTCAAAAATCAACACGCTGCCATATTGATCGCAGACTTTGCGCAGGCATTCTAAAAAGCCTTTGACGGGTGGAATGAAATTCATATTGCCTGCAACAGGTTCGACGATAATGCCTGCGATTTGATCGCCCATTTCGCGAAACACCTGTTCGACTTGTTCAATGTCGTTATAGTCTAAAGTCAGTGTATGTTCGGCCAACGATGCAGGCACACCAGGGCTGTTAGGTAAACCTAAGGTTAATACGCCTGATCCGGCTTTGACTAATAAGGAATCGACGTGACCGTGATAGCAACCGGCGAATTTAACGATTTTATCCCGTCCGGTGTAGCCGCGTGCTAAACGAATAGCACTCATAGTCGCCTCTGTGCCGGAACTCACCATACGCACTAATTCGATGGAAGGGATTATTTCACAGATTTTTTTCGCCATCTGTGTTTCTAATACCGTTGGCGCGCCAAAGCTTAAGCTATGTTCCGCTGCGGCTTGTACCGCTTCAATTACTTTAGGATGGGCATGACCAGCAATCATTGGCCCCCATGAACCCACGTAATCGACGTAACGCTTACCATCCGTGTCATATAAATAAGCACCTTTGGCACGTTCAATAAAAATGGGATCGCCGCCAACACCACGAAAGGCGCGCACAGGTGAATTCACGCCACCAGGGATGTATTTTTGGGCTTCTTGAAAATGTTGCGCTGTCATGTGTACTCCTTGTGCTTCTAATGCGAAAAAACGCGCTTGTTTGGGCGACTTAAGGGCAGTCTTGGCTGCTTACAAGTCGAATTCTTTTTTATGTGGGCACTGGCTATGCACTGTCGTGTTTGTAGGTCGGATAAGGCGTTAGCCGTCATCCGACATAACACAGTTGATGCTTGAACCAAGCTACTTGTGGCGGATGACGGCTTTCGCCTTATCCGCCCTACAAGATCGTGATAAGTCTCAACTCAATGGCAAGCCCCGTCCGGTGGGCAAAACGCCGATTAGCGTCGGAAACAAATCCTAGCCTCTCGGCGGCGTTTCGCACACCCTACATTAATGTTTTGTGTTAATCATACAGGCCAAGCAAGCAGCTTACGATAACTCATTTACCGCCTGCTGAGTTTGAGCAGTCTCAATAGCCACAGCACAATGCTCATTCAATGGTATGATCAGAGGCTTACTCAGGCCACAAGCCTGAATCCACCCCCTTACCGGCGGCACCCCGCATGGTTGTTGGGATACTCAATTGTTCTGAATAGGATAAAAGGCAGTCGCTATGGAAACTGTGGAAGTTAAAGACAAAGCGTTGCGTAGACGAGTGAAATTATTAGGCAAACTGTTGGGGAAGGTGTTATTAGCCCGCGCTGATGGACAGGTTTATGCTGCTGTGGAAACCTTGCGCAAGGGTTATATCAGCTTGCATGAAGAGCCGAATCCCAGTAAGCGGAGGCAGTTGGAGCGTTTGGTACAAGCCTTATCGCCAGAAGTGTTAACGGATGTGGTACGTGCATTTAATATTTACTTCAGCTTGCTGAATATCGCAGAAGAGTTATTTCGCCACCGCCAGCGCCAACGCTTAATCCGACGTGGTGGGCCATTATGGGAGGAGTCATTTGACCAAACCATTCGTAATTTAGTTACCGCCGAAGCCTCTCCTGATCAAATCCAAAGTTTATTAGATAATTTAGTCTATATGCCGGTGTTTACCGCGCATCCTACCGAAGCCCGTCGCCGCACGGTCAAAGTCGCTTTACGCCGCATTTTCAATACTACTCGCCGTTTTAACCCACGTAAGTTAAGCCAAGTCGAAGCCCAAGAATTACAAGAAGAATTGGAAGCGCAATTGCATTTATTGTGGAAAACCGATGAGGTGCGCACCAAAAAACTCGACGTTAAGGACGAAATCACCAACGGCTTACATTATTTCCGTGAATGTTTATTTTCCGCTGTGCCACAAACTTATCGCGCAGTAGAGCGCAGTGTGCGCCGGATTTATAGCTTGCAACAACCGCTTGCTGTGCCGAGCTTTTTACGCTTTGGCTCTTGGATTGGCGGTGATAGAGATGGCAACCCGTTTGTTAAACCGGAAACCACTATTTTAGCTTTACGCTTACAAGCGCAAGAGGTGTTACAAGAATATACCCGCTGTTTGAAAGAATTAAGCGATACCTTGACCCATTCCACGCGCTTATGTCAGCCGTCTGAGCCTTTTTTACAACGCTTAAATGCAGATATTGAACTGGCAGAGCGTTATCAACGCGATACCCATGCTGAACACACTCAAGAGGTGTACCGGCGCAAATTGCTGTTAATGCATGATCGCTTGGCAGACAACGTAAGTTTAGTGAAACAGCGTTTAGAAAATACGTTAACTGGCATGCAAGCTATTGATTTACAGCATTATGCCTATTTGAATGAGCAAGCGTTTTACGAAGATTTATTATTAGTGCGTGATTCTTTAATCAGTCATGGCGACCGACAAGTGGCGGACAGTGGCTTAAAAGATTTAATCCGTTTAGTGGAAACTTTCGGTTTCTATTTAATGAAATTGGATATTCGTCAAGAGTCAACCCGCCACAGCGAAGCAGTCGCCGAGTTGTTACAAGGTCAAGGCATTGATTATTTAGCTTTAGCAGAAGCAGATCGTTTGCAACAATTGGTAGCCGCCTTAAGCAGCAGCCAAGTCTTTATCGATGAAAACAGCCAATTCAGCGAAGCGACACAAGAAACCTTAGATGTGTTCCGCGTGATGGCAGAATTACGCGCTGAAATTAGCCCGCAAGCCTTTGGCAGTTATGTTATTTCCATGACGCATACGGCTAGCCATGTGTTAGAGGTGTTATTGCTGGCACAGCAACATCTGCTTGTTGGACAAAACGAAGCCGGACAACGTTTCTGTCATATCACCGTGGCACCGTTATTTGAGACCATTGAAGATTTAACACATATCGAATCAGTGTTAAGCACTTTATTAGATGTGCCGTTGTATCGGGAATTGTTGCGGGTGTATGAGGAAGAAAGTGATGCCTCGGTACCGCTTAGCCATCGTTTAGATTTTCCGTTTAACTCGCAGCGCGGCGCTTTGCAAGAGGTGATGTTAGGTTATTCTGATTCATGTAAAGACGGTGGGATTTTATCTTCATCGTGGAATTTATATGAAGCACAGCGCAAGATTACTGCTTTAGCAGAGCGTTATGGCATCACTTGTCGTTTATTCCACGGTCGTGGCGGTACGGTGGGACGTGGTGGCGGCCCTACTTATGAAGCGATTGTGTCGCAGCCGATGGGCACGGTACAAGGGCAGATTAAATTCACCGAACAAGGCGAAGTGTTGTCGTATAAATACAGCAACCCTGAGACGGCGACTTATGAGTTAAATGCAGGGGCTTCAGGTTTAATGCACGCCTCAGCTAGCACCTTGTTAAACGAAAAAGCCTTGCAAGATGATCCTGAGTTTTTGGAGATCATGGGGGAGTTGGCGCGTTTAGGTGAGCAGCATTATCGGGACTTAACCGATAATATGGATGGCTTCATGGCCTATTTCTACGAAGCCACGCCAGTCTCCGAAATTGGCTTGATGAATATCGGCTCACGTCCATCGCGGCGACGACCTGATAACCCGTCTAAATATTCCATTCGCGCTATTCCTTGGGTCTTTGGCTGGTCACAATCACGTCACACCTTGCCTGCATGGTATGGCTTAGGCTGGGCATTAGAGCAATATAGCCAACGCTCAAAAGGGAATATGGCGAAATTACAAGCCATGTATCAACGCTGGCCATTTTTCCGTTCTTTAATGAGCAATATTCAAATGTCGTTATTTAAAGCCGATATGGATATTGTGCGCAGTTATGCCAGCTTATGCCAAGATGAGGAACATGCGTCGCAGATATTCCAACACATTGAGCAAGAATATCAACGTACCGTGCATCATTTATTGAGCGTCACACAGGCCAGCAGTTTATTAGCGGATAACCCTGCATTAAGTATTTCTTTAAAACGTCGTCAACCGTATATTGACCCTTTGAATATTATTCAAATTCAATTATTACGGCAATACCGTCGTCATGCAGCAGCAGGCGAAGAGGGTGAACAAGAAGCGGCGCGTTGGTTAAACCCATTATTACGTTCTATTAATGCCATTGCCTCTGGCATGCGCAACACGGGTTAAA
>QKBZ01000428.1 GCA_003245895.1 Beggiatoa sp. | reverse complement strand
AATATATAGAAATAGGATTAAACTATTACCCGCAATCACTGTCTGTTTTATCACTTGCAACAAATATTTATTCAATATTGAATAAATATTCAGAAGCTGAAGCATGCGCTCGTACATTATTAGACTATAATGCTTCAGCACAGGCTTATTATAATTTAGGACTGGTTTTACAAAAACAACAAAGATGGTTAGAAGCTGAGAATATTTTACATCAAGCTATTGCTTTAAAAGGAGCTTATGCAGAAGCTTATAATAATTTAGGCTTAGTTTTAAAACAGCAGCAACGTATTGATGAAGCAATAGCTGCATATAAAAAAGCTATTCAATATAATCCTGATTATGCAAGAGTTTATAGTAATTTAGGTGTCCTTTTAGAAGAACAAGAAAACTTTTCTGAAGCAATATTGATGCATCAGCAGGCTATACAGCGTCAGCCTAATTTTGCTGAGTTCTATTTAAATATAGCAAGTGTGTTAAAAAAACAAGAGCGTTCTGAAGAGGCTATTTTAGCTTGTCAGAAAGCTATAAAACTTAATAATAATTTGGCAGAGGCTTATGAAACATTGGCCTCTATCTTAGATTTAAGAGAGGCTCCACTTCAACAGATTATAACCTTATATCAAAAAGCATTATCTCTAAAGCCAGACTTACTATTGTCTTTAAGTTCATTAACTTTTTCATTGCAAAAATCTTGTGATTGGAAGCATTGGAAACCGCTCGCACAAAAAGTACTCAATACTGTACGAGAAAATCAACAGGGAGGAGTTGCAACATTTTATTTTTTGGCATTAAGTGATGACCCAGCCTTACAACAGAAATGTTGTCGGCAATATACTGCAAAACATATTGATAATTTTTCTTCTAATCAAGAGGCTATTTTATATAAACATGAAAAATTAAAAATCGGCTATTTATCAGGTGATTTTCGCATTCATCCTTTAGCATTTTTGATGGCTGAAGTATTTGAATTGCATGATAGAGAAAAATTTGAAATTATTGCGTATGACACAGGAATTGATGATAATAGTGCTATTAGAAATCGAATAAAAATAGCTTTTGATCAGTTTCATCATGTAAAAAAATTATCCACTCAAGAAATTGCATCGCAAATAAGGAAAGATGAAATTGATATTTTAGTAGACTTAACTGGATATACCACTTTTTCACGTACAAAAGTATTTGCCATGCGACCCGCTACTGTGCAAGCACAATATTTAGGTTTTGCAGGTACTTTGGGCAATCAATATATTGATTACATCATCGCGGATAAAACGGTTATTCCTGAACAGGATTTATCATTTTATGATGAAAATCCTGTTTGGCTGCCAGACACTTATTGGGTTACCGATAGAAAAATGGCGGTCAGTAATATCCCCACTCGTTCTGAAGCGGACTTACCAGAAACAGGTCTCATATTTTGTTATCTTGGCAAAACAATAAAAATCATGCCTGAAGTATTTACCGTTTGGATGAATATATTAAAAGCAACACCAGATAGCATTCTATGGTTATTTTCTGAGGATGAATTAACACAAGCAAATTTACGCCACGCAGCTATATCTCATCAAGTTGAGCCAGAACGTATCATTTTTGCCGCTAAAAAGCCTTCATCTGAACATTTAGCACGCTTATCACTCGCTGATTTATTATTAGATACTTTGCCTTTTAATTCACATACCACAATGAGTGATGCATTATGGGTTGGTGTTCCTATTGTTACCTGTATGGGCAGAAGCTTTGCTTCAAGAGTAGGTGCAAGCCAGTTAAAAGCAGTAGGATTACCTGAACTTATTACAGAAAATTTAGAAGAATATGAAAAACTAGCTTTAGCATTAGCTCAAAACCCAGAGCGACTAGCCTCACTAAAAAATTACTTGATTACACACCGAGATAGTTTCATCTTATTTGATACACCTCGCTGGATACGCAATTTAGAGCAAGCTTATTTGATGATGTGGGAGAGAGCAAAGCAAGGTTTGCCCCCTCAACCATTGGAAGTTGAAGCGGTCTAAATATCCGCTGTATCATGTATCACTAACTTACCTACTGACTATTCAGTGATACTTATCCCTATTTCCGCATAAACCTCACCTTCCATCGTTTGCCATTTCAGCACATATTCCCCTGCTTGTTCAGGCAAGGTCATCACTAAACCATCGCTGAAATGATCGCCGACGCGATACTCGTCGCTATACTCATCTGAGCCTTTAGGATAGGTGTAAACATAAGCACCGAGGTCTTCGGGGGCTTCAAATTGCACGGTAACGTCAGAGCCTTTGGGCGCACTGGCAACGGTTTTTAATGCAATTGGTGCGTCTTCGACCACAATGGCCTGTTCGGCAAGTAATTCCTCACCCGCGTTATACCATTTCAAGACGTAATCGCCTGTTTTGACAGGTAAACGCAATTCCACGTCTCCGGTGTCTTTGACGCGAGCATAAGTCAGGTAATCTGCTGAATCTTTAGGGTAAATATACAGATAACCGTCTAACACAGGACCTTGTACTTGTAGTGCTGGCAAAGTGGCGCGTTTTGCACTGGTAGGGGCTTTGATGGCAACAACAGCTTCTACAATTTGCAATGCCTTCTCAGCTAATAACTCTTGATTAACCGATTCCCATTTCAGCACATAGTCGCCGGTCTGTGCAGGCAAGCGTAATTCCACTTGATTCACGCCATCAGGCACGCGGACGCTGCTGACATATTCCGTTTCACCTTTGGGGTAAATATACACATTGCCACCTAATAAGGGGGCTTGTAAGGTCAGAGGCAACATTGAGGCGCGTTCTGCCGTCTCAGGGGCGTTAATGGCAATTTCTGCTTCAACAATTTGCAAGGCTTTTTCAGCCAGCACTTGCTGGTGCATAGATTCCCATTTCAAGGTGTAAGCACCGACTTGATTAGGCAGTTGTAAGTTAACAGGCGCATAGGTTTTGCCGACTTGCACGCTGGCAACATAACCTTCTTCACCTTGTGGATACAGATTGATAAAACCACGGAAACCCGCTTTATCAGCATTTGGTGTCACGCTTAATAAGCTGGCTTTAGGAGCTTCGTCAGCCGCTGCTAAACTGGCTTCTGGCAAGACTGGTGGTTCTGCTTCTGCCTCATCTGTGGCTTGTTTTAATGCTTCATTTAATTCTTCAGCATTGTTGGCAGCGATAAACACACCACCGGTATTTTTTGCCAAGCAACGCAGGCCAGTTTGCTGATCTGTTTGCACATCAAAGCCAATGACATGTGCGGTAAAATCTACACCGCTTTTTTCCAAGGCTGTGCCTAACTCGCAAGGGTTCATATCGCAAGTTTCGATGCCATCACTGATTAAAATCACTGTGGCTTTATCCTCAGTATATTTCAGTGCTTCGGCAGCGTGTTTTACGGCGGCGGATAATGGGGTTTTGCCTTTGGGGTTAATGCCATCAACAGTGCTGGTCATTTTGGCTTTGTCTAAAGTGCCCAGCGGCAATAAGGTTTCGATGTCGTTGCAATCGCCTTTTTTCCGATGTCCATAAGCAACTAAGCCGACTTGTTTGTCAGCAGGCCAGTCTTTGATGAGATTTTTTAAGGCATCGCGGGCAATTTCGATTTTTGTTTTGCCCTGAATTTGTCCCCACATGCTGCCAGAGCCATCTAATACCAGCATGGTATTGTCGGCAGCGTGAGTTAAAGGGCTTAATGTGAGAAAAGGGAGCGCAAGCAGAAGTTTTGCACGGTGCATCGTCAGTCACCTCCTAAGTTCTGGCAGAGCGATTTGCTAAAGCGAGTTTGATGTTCAGTCCATTGTGAAATACAGACTGGTGTGGGAGGGATGATAACAGATTTGGGAGGTTGGTGTGTTTTGGAGGTTTTTTCCTTTACCCTCTGGGCAAAGGTATCTACATCAGTCAGCTTTTATATTAAAAACAAGTGGTTTTTCTCGTTCCCACCATTTTGGTGGGAATGCATGCCGCGTCGCTCCAGCGGCGCGAATCAGGCTCCAACGACAGTTTAGACGACTAAACGTGCCGCTGGAGCGACACAGTATGCATTCCCATCGGGACGATGGGAACGAGAAAACTTGTGTAGATACCTTTTTAAACCGTCCGCCGCATCAACACCACCGCAATCACTAAAAAGACCGCAGGCGGCAATAAAGCACTGACAAACACCGGCAGGTTATACACCAAGCCCATATTGCCTGCCGCTTGGTTTAGCATATGAAAACCAATCCCCAATAACGCCCCGACCATAAAACGCTGACCAATCGACACGCTACGCAATGAGCCAAATACGAATGGAATGGCGACAAAAATCATGGTGATACACACCAGCGGGTAGGATAAGCGTTGCCATAGTGCTAACTCGTATTGTTCATATTGTTGACCACTTTGCTGCAAATACTGGATATATTGGAATAAACCCCAGCTAGATAGCTTGTTAGGTCGAATCACCACCATTCGTACTAAATCAGGGCTTAACAAGGCTTCCCATGTTAATTCGGGTAAAAACTCACGGGTGATTTGTTCGCCAGCAAAATGGGTTTTGCTCACATCATATAACACCCACCGCCCTTGTTTATAATAAGCGGTGCGGGCGTGAATTAAGGTTTTCGGCTGTAAGTTGTCCTCTGCCAATTGATACAAGGTAATATCACCAAAGCCACCGTCTGGCAGAATAATCCGAATATTAATGAAGTCCGCTTCATCTCGCGCCCAAAAGCCATAACGGGTTTGAAACACCATGCGGTTTTCATCGGATTGCGACATAGAGCGCATCACTCGTGCTTGTTGTTCAGCATAAGGGGCTAAAGTTTCGCCGATTAACATCACGACTACGGTCAACAGTAAGCCGATGCGCACCACCGAGCTTGCAATGCGTAATACTGACATACCCGCAGCACGCATCACCGTTAACTCGCTGTTATTCGCTAAAGTGCCTAAGCCAATTAAGCCGCCTAACAACACAGAGGTTGGGAATAATTCATATATTTGTAGCGGTACTTGCCAGATAACGTATTGCACGGCTTGTAAGGTGCCGTAGTGAGCCTTGCCGATGTCGTCCACTTCTTCAATGAAAGCGAAGAAGGTGAACAAGCCAACTAATACGAGCAATACGATTAACACACCGCCTAACACATGGCGGGCAATATAACGATCTAAAATATTCATGCAGCTTGCAGCCGTTGCTTGCGGCGATAATACCGCTGGTTACGCCAATGCGGGATATAAAACAGTAAGGCGATGATAAGCACTAAAATCCCATGCACCCACCAGACACCAATCTCTGGCGACACATCGCCGCGCTCTACCCATTTTTTCGCTACATTTAACATATTGTTGTAAATTAAATAAATTAGAATACCAGCGAAAATTTTCGCGTATTGGCCTTGGCGCGGCGTGGTATGTGATAAAGGCACAGCTAAGGCGGCGAGTAAAATCACCGACAGTGGTAACGATAAACGCCACTGCAATTCCGCTTTATAAGCCACGTCATCGCTATCTAATAAAAGCGTGGTGGGCAAGGCTTCGTGATCTAAATGCTCTGCTTCTTCTAAACGGCGTGGGATCAGAATCCGGTGTTCATCAAAGGCTATCTTTAAATAGTCTAATTGTCCTTGTGGGACTTGGTAACGGTAACCATTTTGTAAAATTAGGTACAATTCGCCATCTTCGACGGCTTGCCGCCCATTTTCTGCGGTTATGAGTGCCCACATTTCGGGGTGATTGGCTTGGGCAAATACCAGTTTTAAGGTGTTGTCTGGCGGTTCAATATTTTCCACATAAAAAATACCATTTCCACCTAAAAACTCTTTAAAACGTCCTGCGGCAATACCACTTACTTCTGCATCGGCACTGGCTTGCGTTGCCAATTGTTCGCCTTGAGTTTCTGCCCACGGCGCCAATACTAAAGACAATAAGCCAATTAACAGCGCGAATAGGAATCCCAATACCAACACGCTGCGAAATGGCACACCCACCCCACAGGATGCCAGCGCGGTGATCTCATTATCCTTATATAAACGGCCTAAAGCTAATAGAATAGAAAGAAAAAACGCTAAAGGCAGCAATAGCATTAAATCGCTTAACACTTTTAAGCCTAGCAATTGCAAGATAAAATCGGCAGCAATAGTGCCAGAGGCTGCTTGTACTAAATACAGCATAAAGCGATGACTGATATAAATCAGCAGCAATAATGCAGTCAATGCCAGTAAGGTATAGAGTATTTCTCGGAAAACGTAACGGGTAATGATCAAAAAAGTACGCCACCCTCTGATTAAGAAACAGGCTTAATGAATACAATTTTACAAGTTTATGCCGAAACAGGTATAGTAATGATGTTGTTAACAAAAGCGGTTTTAAACCACATTCACAATGATTTAAAATCATTACTATTTACAGCGGCTGACGATTGAGAAAACTGTCATCATCGGGAACTAGCATGGAATTTAACATAAAAAGCGGTCATCCAGAAAAACAACGTACTGCCTGTGTGGTAGTCGGTGTCTATGAACCCCGACGTTTATCTGACGTTGCTCGACAAATTGATGAGGTAAGCCAAGGCCATTTATCATCCATTTTGCGGCGCGGCGATTTAGAAGGCAAAATTGGGCAAACTTTATTGTTGCACAATGTACCGGGTACGCTGGCGGATCGCGTCTTATTGGTCGGTTGTGGTCGTGAGCGAGAACTCGGCGACAGCCAATACCGAAAAATTATTACACAAGCCATTCGCACTTTACACGAAACCGGCTCGATGGAAACGGTGTGTTACTTAACCGAGTTAAATGTTCGAGGCCGTGATACTGCGTGGCGGGTACGTCATGCCATTGAAACCGCTCATGCCACTTTATATAGTTTCGATCAGTTAAAAAGTAAGAAAAATATCACGCGCCGTCCGTTGCGCAAAATCGTCTTTAGCGTTGCTTCACGCCGTGAACTGACCTTAGCCGAGCAAGCCAGCCGCGAAGCGCAAGCCGTGGCTGCGGGCGTGACCTTGACCAAAGATTTAGGCAATTTACCGAGCAATGTGTGTACGCCGTCTTATTTGGCGGAACGCGCAAAAACCTTGTGCAGTTTACATGAAAAACTCAGTTGCAAAATATTGACTGAATTACAAATTGAAAAACAAGGCATGAATTCAATGCTGGCCGTGGCACGCGGCAGCGATCAACCGCCTCGATTAATCATTTTAGAGTATAAAGGTGGTAAAAAAGGTGCAGACCCGATTATGTTAGTCGGTAAGGGTGTGACCTTTGACTCTGGCGGCATTTCGCTGAAGCCTTCAGAGAAAATGGACGAGATGAAGTACGATATGTGTGGCGCGGGTAGCGTGTTAGGTACTTTATCTGCGGTCGCCGATTTGCAATTACCGATTAATGTAGTGGGCATTGTCGCGGCGGTAGAAAATATGCCGAGCGGCAAAGCGACTAAACCCGGTGATATTGTCACCACTTTATCAGGGCAAACGGTAGAGATTTTAAATACTGATGCTGAAGGCCGTTTGATTTTATGTGATGCGCTGACCTATGCCGAGCGTTACAAACCTGAAATTGTCATCGATATTGCGACCTTAACCGGCGCGTGTATCACTGCTTTAGGTCATCATGCACACGGCTTGTTAAGCAATCATAATCCTTTGACCAATGATTTATTAAACGCGGGTCGGATCAGTGGTGACAGGGCTTGGGAATTGCCACTGTGGGATGAGTATCAAGAACTGTTAGACAGTCCTTTTGCTGATATGGCAAATATTGGTGATAAGTCTGCGGGCGCGATTACTGCGGCTTGTTTCTTATCACGTTTTACCCGTAAATACCATTGGGCGCATTTAGACATCGCGGGTACTGCGTGGGTCAGCAAAGGTAAAGAAAAAGGCGCGACAGGGCGGCCTGTGCCGATGTTAACGCAATATTTGATTAACCGTAGTTTGGAAGATCAAAACGGTGTGCCGCTAATGCCTGCACCAATGCCGCCAGAGCTAATAGATTCAGAGCCTGATCCAGAACTGGATGACGCAGATTATTCGGCTGACGACGAAGATTAAGGTCTGTGCCGCAAGTTGATTTTTATCTGCTATACGGTTGCGTGGGGGCTGCCCGCAACCGTTTTATTTGTCGTTTGCTAGAGAAAGTCTGGCATCAAGGCCAGCAAGTGTATTTATTAACCCACAGCGAGACGGAGACCCGTCAATTTGATAATTTGCTGTGGACGTTCCGCCTAGACAGTTTTGTGCCGCATGAAGTTTGGCAGCCCGATACCTCTCTAACATCTCCCATCCAAATCGGTCATCATGCGCAACAATGTCCAAACCTGCCCATTTTGCTCAATATGACCGGCAACATCCCGTCTTTTTTTAAACAGTTTGAGCGCATTTTAGAAGTGGTCGAGGATAGTGAAAATGCGCGGCGGGCGGCGCGTAATCGGTATCGCTTGTATCGAGATGCGGGGCATAATTTGTTAACGCATGAGATTCAGCAGGGGCAGATGCGTTAAGGCTTAAACCTGTTTTTGCCACAGCAAACGCTCAAAGCCTAACGCGACGACAACAGTGCTTTGTAGCTGTAATTGCTCACCATAGCGTTGCTGCAAAATGGGTTGATAACGTGCAAGTTGTGAGGCAGCGGCTTGAAATGTCGCTTGTACAATAGGTAAGGCGTACAAGTCTGCATCGGAAAGATTTTGCACGGTGTTGCCAGTCAGCTTTAAATCACTTAGTTTAATGAATTTAAACTCTAACACATGATCTAACATGGCATATTTACGCATGTCAGGTCGGGCAATTAAGCTTAAATCTGCGTAACCGCGTTTTAGTTCTGGTTCAGAATCGACAATATATAAACGGTCGTCAAATAATAGCATTAGAAACGCTGTCTTAACGGCAAATTCATTTGTCCAACGGTAATCGCGATTGCTAAAGATATTAAAGCGTGGTTGCAAAAAGTCGCATAATGCTTGCAATTCACCTGTGAGAAAAAAGCTTTTTACCGACTCTCGATAGTCATTTAGCTGCACATTTGGTAATAATAATTTACGCAGTTTTTCTACATATAAACTACGAATTACCAAATTCGGCACCCGCAATTGCAACTCGCCAAGACTCACCACTTTCTCTTGTGTTAATACGCCAAGATA
>QKBZ01000097.1 GCA_003245895.1 Beggiatoa sp. | reverse complement strand
GATGGGAATGCATACCGTGTCGCTCCAGCGGCACGTATAGGAATGAGAATGCGCTTATAACCACGACTCGCGCCGCTGGAGCGACGCGGCATGCATTCCCACCAAAATGGTGGGAACGAGAAGTACATTGTTTTTACAAGAGATATTTCGTCGAACTCAGCTATCATGCAAACTTCTCCGCGTTCGCACTGCAAAAGGACGCGGCGCAAACCCTATATCATCATTTTGTGCTATAGGACACGCTATTACAAAACACTGCCTGCAACAGCCTTGTTGTTACTGACTGTTACAAAGCGATACGCCACAGCAATTCATCTGCAAATATTTGTGACTAGACTTATTACCCATCGAGACGACAAAACATCACGAGACGGTAAGCAAACCGTTTTATGAATTTCACACAATCATTTGTATTAGGAGTTATATCATGGTTTCTTTAGCACAAGATAGTTTCACCTTCGATGCTGACGACGTATCAACTAAAGTAACAGTAAACTTAAACGACGAAATCGAGGAAACAGCATTAAAACTCGCTTTCTGGCGTAACTTACAAAAATTGTGCAATTGCAATTTCTTCAACCAACAAGTGAAGAAAAACGAACGCACTTTACAACGTTTGACACGCAAGCAATCTGCACAACCTACACCACCAGCGTCTAATGATGAAAAATCAGCGGATTCATTAATGCCTTATGTGGTGACTATTCAAAGCTTAAGCCCTGATATTTTCAGCAATGATTATGATTGGTTGTAACAGTTGTTTTCTGTTTTAACTATAGTCAATGTAAGGCTATTTGTTAAGACCCTTTAGCAGCAAATTATCAACGATTATCAGGTGTTGTGATTATTGCAATACCCGCTTAAAACGAGGACGCATCATTGAAGTTGTGGAGTCAGTTTGTGTATCGCCGTTATTGTCCTGTGCTAAACGGCGTGCTCGCTCATAACGTAAATAACCTTCGCTCCATCCCACTAGAATAAAAAAGAACGGTAGGGTTTGTTCTCCCATAAACACCGTGGCGATGGACCAACCATAAACAATGTACATGCTGGCGAGGGTGAACCCCAACCCACTGCCTGAGGGTTGTGCCAGTGGTAGTCGCATGTCATGAATAAATAAGCGAATAGGCATTAAAAATATCAGTGTGATCAATAAACTCACTGCAATAATGCCGTGCATCAAGAAAAATAATAAATAATGGTTATCTACGGAACGCTGACCTTTTACTTTAGGCCATTTAGTACGTCCCCAGCCTAGCCATAACTTTTCCTCACCTAAGGAAATGTAATTATTTAATAAATCGACTCGATACACTAAAGTCTGCTCGGTATGTGTATCAGCAGTGCGGCGAATATCCTCGATATAACTGGTGAATTGCTCAACCACAATGGGCACTAAAATTACAGTAGCGATGAGCAAAGTCGATACTGCCATAAAACGCCATTTTAACCGCCCCACTAACACGATAAACACCGCTAAAAACGCACCAATCCAAGGCCCTCGCGACAAGGTCATAAACATACCCGCGAATAAAATTAAGCTGATGATTAACGCAAGCGGTAATGGCAACCACGGTAAAGCTTTTAAACGCTTAGGCCATTGTTGCGACCATTCCAACCAGCGTTGCAGCCGAAATCCCACCGCGAACAGAATGCCCGCTAAAATCGCATGCCCATAAGGCCCTGTGATACGCCCTAAACCCCAACGATATTGCGGCACCCATTGCCAACCTTGTCCGCCGAAGAAACGGCCTAACACCTTATGCCAAAGACTCCAGCCGCCGATTAAAAACTGAATCAAAGATAAAAATACGACCGCGACTAAAGACAATACAATGCGTTTTGCCAAGGCTACCCTTAAGTTAAACGGTTCAATCAAACTTTTAGCAATAATATAAGGGCATAATACAGACACAATGTTAGCAAACATTATGTTTTGCGCGTCTTTATAGCCAGAGTTTTGATACTCAGAATAGCCAACCACTAAGGCGAAACCGAAAACCAAAATATCGGTAAATGAAAACCACCAACCTTTCGCGCCTTTCACGAACCAAACAGCAAATAAGCCCAACATCGCTGCTTGGTTAAAATCTAATTCTGGTAATGCTGGTGGATCGTAGAAGTAGTAACTGGGCAGTAAAAATAAGGTAGGGATATAAACTTTGAGAAAGGATTGTTGTGGCGATTGCGTCATGGCAACAGCAGCGGCAACAAAAGCAGGCAATAACACAAGAAAGGCGGCAATAATCGACATAAAGTTAACTGCGGCGACTGGGTAGCAAGAAAAAAGTTTACCTGATCAGATAGTTGTTGACCAGTAATGCTAAGCGAGTATTAAGCAATTGACCTGCCATCGTGCTGTCTATGCTTGCTTTTCATCACATCATACGCTTAAGTTACTGCGTGATACACACAAGTCGGCATGAACAGCGGTACTGATTCTGTATATCAGGCTGGCGCACTCGGTCTGCAAATTGGCCTTGTGTGTACCGTCATACGGCGTATCACATACGATTGCTCGGGTAGGGCATTAGCATTCAAACTGCTAACGACGATAGTGCATGGGTTCGACTCCCAACTCGTATCATTGATTAATTGCTTAATGGTTAAGCATTAGCCTGTCACGCTAAAGATGTAGGTTCGATTCCTACTTAATCACACTTTATCTCTCAATAAGTTGCGTCCCGTGTCGTTCATTGGTGCTTGTTTAGGTCACTGTATCGGCACAGCCTCAAAGGGCTTGTGTGTATGTGGGTACAACTGCTGCCGCACAGTGAGTCAGCCGCTAGGCGTAGCGTTTACGCTGGGGTTAGCTGCCCGCCATTGTGTCGCGCAGTTGCAAACATAAACCCGCTGCGGCGAGGTGGGCGCAACTTTCCACTCATTTTTTACCCTAAATGTGCTGCGTCAGTTGATTTTTGCTGAATCATACGCTTAAGTTACTGCGTGATACAAAAAACCGCCATGAGCAGCGGCACTGATTCTGTATATCAGGCTGGCGCACTTGTCTGCAAATTGACCTTGTGTGTACCGTCATACGGCGTATCACGACACGAGTAGCTCAATCAGGTAGAGCATCGGTATTGAACACCGAATGTTGTGGGTTCAAATCCCATTTCGTGTTCCTCTGATTAATAGCTCAGTCAGGTAGAGCATTAGCCTTGAACGCTAATTGTCGCGGGTTCAATTCCTGCTTAATCATCCTTTTCTCATCACATAAGTTGCGTCCCGTGTCATGCACTGATGCTCGTTTAGGTCAATACATCGGCACAGCCTCAAAGGGCTTGCGTCTGTGTGGGTACAGCCGTCGCCGCGTAGTGCGCCAGCCGCTAGGCGTAGCATTTTCGCTGGGGTTAGCCGCCCGCCATTGCGCCGCCTGCTTGTAAACATAGACCCGCTGCGGCGAGGTGGACGCAACTTTTTCCACATTTTTTACAAAAATTGCCTTGTGTCATTTGATTTTTGTCGATTAATAGGCTTAAGTTACTGCGTGATACAAAAAACCGCCATGAGCAACGGCACTGATTCTGTACATCAGGCTGGCGCACTTGTTCTGCAAATCGACCTCGTGTGTACCGTCATACGGCGTATCACAATACGAATAGCTCATTTGGTAGAGCATCGGCCTTGAAAGCTGAGTGTAGTGGGTTCGATTCCCACTTCGTGTTTCTCTGATTAATAGCTCATCTGGTTAGAGCAATTGACTCTTACTCAATTGGTAGCAGGTTCGATTCCTGCTTAATCAACTTTTTTCCTGCAATAGAGTTGCGTCCCGTGTGGCGTGTTAACGCTTGTTTAGGTTAATACGTTGGCACAGCTTCAAAGCGCTAGCGTTTATGTGGGTACAGGCATCGCTGCACAGTGCGCCAGCCGCTAGGCGTAGCGTTTTCGCTGGGGTTAGCTGCCCGCCATTGTGTCGCATGTTTGCAAACATAAACCCGCTGCGGCGAAGTGGGCGCAACTTTTCTTATTCATTTAATCTTCAAAGGTAATTCACCAATGTTAGGTTTAAATTGGTTATTTGGCCGTAAAACAGCAGCTAAAACAACGACCAACACCGCGCCAGCTTACCTAAACCGGCGCTGGTGGGTGTATCAAGAATTCATTGTTAAACAGCAAGAATGTGGTTTGTTGTTTAAAGATGGCGATTTTGTGCGCTTTTTAACGGCAGGGCGTTATCGCTTTTTTGACCCTCAGCAGCAATATCGGGTAGAAGTGTTCGACCGCAGTCGCGGCGGGGCATTTAACCATAGCTTGGTCGATTTTTTCTTGGTGCAACATGCTGATAGCATGCGCGAGTACTTCACCCAAGTGGAAACGACTGCCACACAAGTAGCCTTGATTTATCAGCGTAAGCGTTTGGTTGATGTATTAGAGCCTGAAACCCGTCTGTTTTACTGGCGCGGTTTTGTTGACACAGAAGTAGAGTTCATCGAATTAGACGAACAATGCCAAGTGCCTAAAACCTTGTTAAAACGCTTGTTGCATAGTGGTAATGAAACCGTCAAAGCACGTTTAAAACGCTTGTTATATACAGTAGAAGTGCCACAACACTTTATCGGTTTGCTGTATTTGAATGGTCAACAACAAGCTGAGTTATCTGCGGGTGAGCATGCTTACTGGCAAATCACGCAAAACGTGCAAGTGATGTTATGGGATACCCGTTTGCAAGCCATTGAGGTGTCTGGTCAGGAAATTTTGACCCGCGATAAAGTGAGTTTGCGCATTAATTTAGCCGCCAGTTATCAATTAACTGACGTGGCAAAAGCATTGACGCACTTGCCTAAGCCTCAAGAGTTTCTGTATCAAGAACTGCAATTTGGCTTACGGGCAGCCGTCGGCACGCGCAGCTTAGATGCTTTGTTAGAAGACAAGACAGTGATCGAGGAGATGGTATTAACGCACATCCAAGCAAAAATCAGTGCATTAGGCATTGAGGTAAACAGCGTTGGCGTGCGTGACATCATCTTACCTGGTGAAATGAAAGTGTTGTTAAACAAGGTAGTGGAAGCGGAAAAAGCCGCGCAAGCGACTATTATCCGCCGCCGCGAAGAAACCGCTGCTACGCGCTCTTTGCTCAACACAGCAAAAGTGATGGAAGACAACCCAACCGCGTTACGCTTGAAAGAGTTGGAAACTTTGGAAAAAGTCACCGAGAAAATCGATAAGATTTCTGTATATGGTGGCTTGGAAGGGTTGTTGAAGGAGTTGGTTAAATTGCGGTAGTTTGAATAGCCTTCATCCAGAGGGAAAAGGTCACTGCCATTAAGTTAAGCGATGTTGTAGGTCGGATAAGGCGACAGCCGTCATCCGACATAACACAGTTGAAGCTTGAACCAAGCCACTTGCGGCGGATGACGGCTAACGCCTTATCCGCCCTACAAGACTCAAGCATCCCCGCCACCTTTTTTCATCACCTTCCCCTGCGCCGCTCGACGCTTACGCACTTCTTTCGGGTCGGCAATCAAGGCGCGATACAATTCAACACGGTCGCCATCCCGCAAATCACTGTCTAATTTACACGGTTTGCTGAAAATCCCGACTTTATTTTCCGCCAAATCCAATTCTGGAAAGCGCATTAAAATACCTGATAACTCAATGGCTTGTTGCACAGTTGTTTGTGCCGGTACTTCTAACGGGATAATCACTTGAATGTCGGGTTTTGCGTAGGCAACCTCAACATGCAACATATTGGTTAATTCTGTGGTATTCGGTTCTAAAGAATCAGTTGCCATAACACTCGTGTGCTCTCTTAATAAACGCATCAATTAAGCTGTTTACAATTTGCGAAAAAACTGGCGTTAAGCCTTTTCGCAACAAAGGGTTGGAAATTTCAAAATCCATGGTCAACGCAATTTTGCAGCCGACAATGTCGCCATCCTCATCGCCTAAGCTTTGGAATAGCCATAAGCCTTCTAATTCAGAAAAAGGCCCTTCGACTAATTGCATTTGAATACTTTGATTGGGGACTAATACGTTTTGTGTGCTAAACGATTTGCCTAAGGCAATGCTGCCCATTTTGATGGTCGCAGCAATCGCAGTATCTGAGCGATCATGCACGGTGGTCGCCTTGCACCACGGCAAAAATTTGGGGTAATCCTCAATTGCATTTACTAAGCGGTACATATCCGCCGCACTGTAAGGCACTAACGCAGTTTTATGAATGTGGGTCATGCAAATACCCCCACCGCGTTTAACACCATCAATACTAAGCCAAGTGGTACAAGCGTGAAAATCAACACGCGCCATGTGCGATAAGCAGAACTGTTGCTATCAATGCGCCCTGCCTCGGCCTTATGTTCGCGAAAAATGACCCATGCAGTGAATAAAGCGACCAATACGCCAACCGTCGGCAGCACTTTCGCCAAAACAATCAACAAACCTGCTGGCACAACTAAGCGTGTCAGCACTTGCCATGTTTGGTAAGCGGTGCCGTTGGCATCGAGTTGCAACTCGGCAGCGGAGTGTTCGCGGTACATCACCCAACCCGCAAACAAAGCGATCAACAAGCCACCCAATGGCAGCATTAAATTCGTGGTGAAAAAGTCGAGTAAATCAAAAATAGTTTTGTCTTTAAACATATCGAACATAGACAACGGTGTGACGTGTTGCCAAATATTAAAAGAAAACACGGTGAGTAAACCTAACAGCCAAATCAGCCCACCTAGTAACCACGTTGCTTGTCGGCGGTTTAAACGGGTGGCTTCTACCAACCATGCAATAGCAGGTTCTATTAGCGAAAAGGCTGATGTCCACGCTGCCACAGATAGCAATAAGAAAAACAACACGCCGAACACTAAACCGCCTGACATTTGCCCAAAGGCTAACGGCAAGGAGTGAAACACTAAGCCCACGCCTTGCGATGGCTCTAAACCGTTGCTAAACACAATGGGGAAAATAGCAATACCGGCTAACAAAGCCACGGCGGTATCAGCTAACACGATGACAAACGTGGTGCGGGTAATGGAAGCATCGGCAGGTACATAAGCCCCGTAAGCCATAATGCAACCCATGCCTAAACTCAAGGTAAAAAAGGCTTGTCCCAAGGCTGCTAATAGGGCTTCACCGCTAAACTCACAGGCTTCTGGCGTGCAATGCGGATAAAATAAGGCGTTAAAGTCTACATGAAATAAGAACGTCACGCCTTGCATAAATGCAGGCGTGGTGAAGGCATAGGCCACTAAGCCTAACAATAATAAAAACAGTAAGGGCATTAAATAGTTAATCGCCCGTTCTAAACCACCGCGCACGCCAGAAGCGGCCACCCATGTTGTGCCGAGCATAAATACGCTATGCCATAAAATTAACTGGTAAGGGTTGCTGACTAATTCGCCAAAGGCATTTTGTGCTAGCTCGCTTAAGGCTTCACTGGGTAAATTGGCTAAGTCGCTGAATTGTCCGCTGATTAACTTCTCGATATAAGCTAGTGACCAGCCTGCCACCACGCTGTAAAACGATAGAATGAGAATGCCGGTACACACGCCCATCCAGCCGATGAACATCCATAATCGTGAACTGTTCGCCTCTGCGGTTAAGTGACGCAAGCTGTTAATCGGGCTGTGTCGTCCGCGCCGTCCAAGCGTGATTTCTGCCATCATCAGCGGAAAGCCGAGCAGGAAAATACACAGTAAATACAGCAGCACGAATGCACCGCCGCCATAAGTGCCAGTGATATGAGGGAACTTCCAAATATTCCCTAAGCCGACGGCAGAACCCGTGGCGGCCATGATAAACGCAAGATGGGAAGACCATTCGCCATGAATAGAAGCAGATTTGCTCACAACTTTGGCTCCTCGCAAAACATAGGGGGTGGTTTGATGCGGGTTAAGACGCAGTGCTTAGCACACGCTCAGCAGGCAGACCGCGTGCCAATAAGGCAAAAATCAGTTTTAACCAGCTATCGTGCGAGGCACTTAAGTTGCTGATTAAAATAGTTGCTCGCACACTGCGCCGTGAGATTTTGACTTGTTGTCCGCAATAAAAATCGAGTTTTTGAGAAATACGCCGCAGGGTTAACATTGCCATGCCTAACGCCCATAAGCAGAAACGACGGATGCCGGTTTCATGGGCGGGAATTAATAACACATAGCGCAAAGCATTGTGCAAATGATGATGCGCCACGCCGATCAATTCGACTAAACCTTCACCAAACGCAGGGTCAAATTGTTGCGGTCGCAAGCTGGTTAAGGTAAAGCCTTTTTCTGCAAATACGCTTTGCGGCAACCAACACACGCCACGTTCCCAATCATCCCAAATATCTTTCAAGATGTTGGTCATTTGCAAGCCTTGCCCGAATGAGGTCGAGAGGCGATACAATTCGTCGTGATTGGCGGCGATCTCGCTGGAATATTCGGAGAATAACTCGGTCAGCATTTCGCCCACTACGCCCGCGACGTAATAGCAATATTGGTCTAAGGCGGGCATATCGGGCAAGCCGGAGCGGTTACAGCCTTGCTGAAAACGGCTCATGCCTTCCATCATGATGCGCACGCAACGCAATAAGCTGGCTTGTTGTGCCTCGGAATAGCTGTGCGTTAAGCGGATCACCGTTTCGGTGCGACTGACTAGCTCACGTTCTGCGGGCAAAATCTCGTCGGATAAGCGCGGCGTTAAGGTGGCTGCAAATTCAGCCGAACTTTGTTGACCCGCTACCACTTGAATAAACTGTTGTGCAAATTGTTGTTTAGTTTCAAGGCTTAAACTGGGTTCATCTTCAATGGTATCCGCAATGCGACACAGTAGGTAGGCATTGCCCACGACCGAATATAGGCGCGGTGGCAATTGCGGAATGGTCAGTGCAAAGGTGCGCGAAACACCATTAAGAATATGATTTTGATAGTCTAAGTCGGTTTGGTAGTCGGTCATTGAGATCGTTAGGGGCTGCAATACAGAGGGGTATTGTAACGAATTGTGTGTGGGAAGTGGGGGAAAGTTGCGGGAGGAGACAAGGCTAAGAAAGGTATAGAGTAGGGTGTGCGAAATCCCACACAGTATATCGCTTGGCAATCATTTATTGTGAGGGTGGGATTTTGCCCACCAAACCCTGCACGGTGGGCAAAACGCCGATGGAGGTCAGAAACACACTCAGACTTCTTGGCGGCGTTTCGCACACTGTAATGGTCTAATAATCTTGAAGAGAAATATAGCCAACAAAAGTTGGTCAT
>QKBZ01000184.1 GCA_003245895.1 Beggiatoa sp. | reverse complement strand
GGGAACCCTACCAATTTCTTACTTAGCTAAGTGGAATGGTTCTGAATGGACTAACTTGGGTAAGGGTGTGTATGGCAAGGTTGTACCTAGTGACACAGATTATATTCGTGATATTGCTATAGATAATCATGATAATGTATATGTGACTGGCAGCTTTACTAAAGCTGGAGACATTGATGCCCAAGGTATTGCTAAATGGAATGGTAGTGAGTGGGAAAAATTAAACTTTCGCGTACCATTGGATAGCTCTGTACCAAATTTATTAGTTGATATATATGGTAATGTGCATATAGTAGGTGAATTAGAACTTAGTAATGGAATAGTTGAAAAAGGTTATTTTATTATTCAAGGTAATAATATAACTTCTTATAGCTTTAGTGAAAATAGTAGTGGTATTCCTTACGAGTTTGATTACAACAAATGGACGAATGGCCTGTTTTTTAAAGAAAATACAGATTATGTTACTTATCCAAATAAGCAAAAGCAAATTGAAGTAAGTCCTCCTTTATTTGATGAATCTGCCTCTAACTTTATTGCTGGCACTGATAATTTTAAAGACGGTCAATGTACAACATTTAGCCTTGAGCAATCCCCTCATGTACAAATAGCTTGTAACATAGCACAAGGTGGTGATCCATCATTTCAAATGGCATTTGGGTTAAACTGGCGTTTAGATGTTATGGATCAATTTTTATTTGACATTGTTCCGTCAAGTATCACTTTTATAGATACTGCTTCAAATCTACCAGCAGAAAAATGCACTGTATCAGAAGATTATGGTTATGGTGGTTTATATCTGCCTTGTTTAGATGTTGGTGATGGTAATAAATATTGGCTAAAAATGCCTATAGTTCCAAACACTGGTACACTTACTTACACTCTGGGTGAGTTTGGTATCTTAGAATAGACACCTAGCACCAAAAACAAGAAAGCCCCTCTTTTGAGGGGCTTTCTTGTTATGAGCGCAGCTAATTAAACCCCAAACTCCGCCCGATACTTAGAAATTGCCTTCAAAGTATCATCATAGCCATCTTGCAAAGCTAAATACGTCATCACATCATCTAACGTCACGATACTAAACACCCGCACGCCCCATTGCTCCTCAACTTCTTCAATGGCAGAGCGGTTGCCTTGACCTAACTCCTGACGGTTCAGCGAAATCATAATGCCTGCTAATTGCGCACCTTGTGCTTGCAAAATGGTCATAGACTCACGGATGGCCGTGCCCGCGCTGATCACATCATCAATTAACAACACTTTACCACCACTTAAAGGCGCACCGACTAACACACCGCCTTCGCCGTGATCTTTAGCTTCTTTGCGGTTAAATGTGTAAGGGTAATCTTGTTGATGGTGTTCTGCTAAAGCAATCGCGGTGCTGGCAACTAAGGGGATGCCTTTATACGCAGGGCCAAATAAGCGGTCAAAATGAATGCCTGAATTGGCGATAGCATCAGCGTAAAATTGGCCTAAACGGGCTAAGGCTAAACCGCTGCTGAATAAGCCTGCGTTAAAAAAGTAAGGACTTTTACGGCCTGATTTTAAAGTGAACTCGCCAAAACGTAACACGTTATTTTGAATGGCAAATTCAATAAAAGCTTGTTGATAATGTTCCATGAGTCTCTTTTTTTATCGTTAATTAACAAAATGAGGAGATTAATGCTTTTGCCCAGACAACCAATTTAAACCCCACTGATAAGCATCATCTAATTCATGCAGGGTCGAGAAAAAGCGCATTTCTCTAGTCACTTTCAGACCACAAGGCTGCAAACTGATTTGCGCCACGGCACAGAAACGACACACAGGGCGGTCTTCGGTTAATTGCAAAACTAATTCGGTGGTATCGGCTTGACGAATGGTGACGACAGGATTTGCTTGCGCCCAGTTAGCAACGCCTTGGTAAATATAGGCATACACTAAAACGCGGCGAAATTGTGCTAAATGTTGACCGTTTATGCGAATGGTCTCACCTTCTGCTCGTCCGACGCGATCATCACCCAAATGCAACACATAAGGTGGCGTGTCATATTGACCAAAACACTCGCCTAATGCCTGCACTAAACCTGTCTCGCCGGTATTTAACTCATAAAAACAGCCTAAGTCTAAATCGGCAGTGTGATCGGTGTTCATCAGCAAGCGTTCCATTAAACCGCCGCCGCTATTATTGCTAGGGGCTTGCCATTTTAGGTTTAAGCAAATGTCGTCTTGTTGCCTCTGCCAGCACAGTTGATAACTGTCGTCCGTTTGCGTTAACACTACTTTTTTAGAATCTACTTGCAACTGTTCCGCACCGGGTAAATCGTGCAAATCGGTTAAGCTGATTAAGCGGTTTTCCATCTGCAATTGTGCGCCTTGCTCAGTGCTAATTACACGAGCAATCAACACCGCCTCCCCTGCTGAAACCGTATTTAACGGCACTTGCTCGGTATTTCCGTTATCGTCTACGATGTCGATATAACCATTATATTGGCTAAACGGGGTTTGCTGCTGTGAATCAATGGCATTGCTGAAATTTAACGCACACACCACAATTTCCGTCATGTCATCCATGCGTGTGATGCGCAACACTTCCTCGTGACGGCCTTGCACTGCATCAGTGCCTGCATCGCGGTTTAAGGCAATAAACGGAAATTGCGTTAACTCGCCTAAATCGCCGCCTGCATAGTGGCTGGAATAGACACTGCCGGTGTCACCGTTGACCGTGCGATAAAACGCCATTAAATCCAAATCGACTGCGGCTTGCCAACGCAGGCGGAATAACAATTGTTGCACCGTTTTGCCAGTCATGTGTTTTAACCAAATTCGCGCAGACGCATCCGGCCTGCTAATTCATCCTTGATCGAGTGTTAACGCCAGCCTATTCGCCCAATACCGGGTAGTTTTAAGGCTAAATCTAATGGGTCGATACCCAAGGTCAGGCTTAACACATTGAGTTCTATGCCTTCTTCTATGCTTAAAATGACACCGAATAAGCCGTATAGTGACAATTGCACGCCAGTACCGCTTGGAGCAAGTGCGACGATGCTACCGTTAGGGAGATAGTCTTTGCCAATCGCTGTTGGTGGTAAATCCAGTTTTAATTCAGGCATTTGCCGCGCAACGAAAGCGGTAAAAGTATTGCTATTCGGCCCCGGCCACATGCGGTATTCCCACGGATAAGGGTAAGTCTGCACAATGCTTTCTAAACGGCTGATTAAGCTATCCAGTGAAGCATCGCCGCGTACTTCTGCCAACACGGTCGGTTTTTGTCCAAACCAATGGCGATCAGGAATATCTTGTTCCATTTGCAGCACCGGACGACCTGAGTATTGTCGCCAGCCAACTACTTGATATACCGTGTATGCGGTTTCGTGACTACGCTTAGCGGCAATCCACGTATGCACCGCAAATGCACCGCGCCAACTCCATGTACGTGCTGAATAGACTTGAATAATGGCTTCCGGCGTGGTGTGCGGATCAGGCGCGATATTGGCACTGCGTCGATTAGCGGTTTGCCAGTTACCTTCTAAATTCAAATCGCCAAACAGCAGCATGCTGATGGGGCCTGCTAATAATAACCAAAAACCGAATAAACTATAAAACAACCATTTCATTCTTTTGCTACCGTGGACGCACAGCTTTGTAGTCTTGTAGGGCGGATAAGGCGTAAGCCGTCATCCGCCATTAATCTCTGCACATGACAGAAAAAATGAATGCAGTTCAGATTTTGTACCATTCATTCTGAAAATTCTGATTCAGACAACAAGCGTCATGGAGGATGACGGCTTACGCCTTATCCGCCCTACGTGGAAATTACGATGGCACTTGCGTTGGTATAGCCTCGCCTGCACGCGGTTCCCGATACACCAACCAAAGCCCCGCGCCACAAAAAATCATTGCACCTAACACAATGCTAACCGGTACTGAGGTCAGTTGTTCCATTTCTGCATCGCCGCCAAAATGATGGGCAACCCATACGCTGTTGGCGTTATTCAAAATATGAATCAGTACTGGCAGCCAAATCGACCCCGTTTTCCATGCCACATAGCCGAGCATAATGCCTAACACCGCTGTGGGAATAAAGCGGTATAGCGACATATGCGCTAAGCCAAAACATAGGGCGGTGAAGACAATCGCCCATACTGGCGAGAAACTGCGCAAGAAGCCCGATAAAATTAAACCGCGAAAGGCAAACTCCTCACAAATACCGGGTAAAACAGCAATGATAACGATTAAGGTGAACATACTATAGTCATCATTGGTCAAACTCAGCATTTCTAGCATTTTCTGCGTGAACTCTGGTGGCGGCGGTATTAACTGTGAAGTCCAGCTAAAGGCCAGCCATGCAGTATTGCCAATCAATACGGCAGCTAACACCATACGCCAATTCGGTTTACGCAAGCGGAAAATCCGCGCCACAGGCCAATGAAAATACCATGAAACTAATAACGGCAAACCTAAGAACACCGTAAGCTGCATAATCGGTACTTGTATATGCAAACCGAAACGGGTTAAGCCCAACGAGCAGTAAAACGCTAATACCAATAATAAGACATATAAAAACAGGCTTAAGCTGGCATTTGGATAGGGGTAAGAAGAGCGGCGGAACGATAATAAAGTATTCAATAAGCCGCCACTGCCGAAAATGACCGGCTCGCTAGCAAAGACGCGCGTGGTGAAAATTAACGCCAATATAGCAAGTAAGCTATTCGATAAAATGGTTAAGGCGATTAAATCTGGCGCGACCGGCTCTACCAACAATTGCTTAATTAAAATCGAGGCGTTAAACGCAGGCACTAAGGCAAGGCTAGGCGTTAACTCTAAATCGGGTAGCAAGGTGGTAAACGCGGGCAACATGCCGAAGATCATCAGCGGTGATAATAAGTTTTGCCCTTCACGATAACTGTTGGCAAATACCGCCACTGCCATCGCCACCGCAGAAAATAAAAATGCTAAGGGCAGCAAAATTAAGAAAATCACGCTTAACAAAGTGGCACTTAAGTTCAAATCAGCTTGCCCTAAGCCAAACATTAACACGCCGGTTAAGCTCACCATATTCGCCGCTACACTGACCACCGCAATGATGACTACCGCAAAATATTTACCTAACACTAACTCTAAATAATGCGCAGGCGTTGACAGCAAAGTGGGCAAAGTGCCGTGTTCTTTCTCACCTGCGGTCATTTCAATCGCAGGGTGGAAACTGCTGATTAACAACATGATAACCAGAATATAAGGCAACAAAGGCCCTAAACTGCTGCGTGATTGTTTTTCTTTAGAAGCTAAGTTTTTTTGTGTGATGTTCAGCGGTTTAATGTAACTATGCGCTAAACCTTGCGCTTCTAGGCGCGTTTCCACCACTTGCTGTTGCCAATTGTTTAAAGTTTCTTTTAATCGGCTTGCCGCTTTGGTCGAGCTGCTATCTGTGGAATCATAAACAATCCACGCATCATAATTCGTAACACCATTTTCACTGTCAATATGTGGGTGGCTAATCACTAAGGCGTTGATTTTTTCTTCGCCAATCAAGTGTTCTGCCCACTCACGTTGCTTGGCATCAGCGGGCGGGGGCGTGATTTCAGAGGCTGTTTCCGTATTAGCCACATCTGACGTTAAAGGGGAAGGCTTAGGCTCGATAGGGTTGGTAACAGCGTCTGCTTTGCTGGTGAGGGTGTTGTCAATTGGCTCTAATTCCCACGCGGGCGCATCATCCAACTGTATCAGCATTAACTTTTCAGTTTCTTGCAAATAGGTTCTAAGTGCTTCTGGCGGTTCGCCAAGCACAGCAACACTAGATACGGCTTCTTCTAAGCGCAGAAAATGCCCGACTACAGTTTGCGTCATCAAAGCCGCTAACAATGGCCACATTAAAAACGGTAACGCCACACTGAAAAACAAAGTTACGCGATCCCGCATCACGTTTAATACTTCAGTGCGGAACACATGCCACACGATTCGGCGGCGGGGCAAAGACATCATAAGGCAGTTCCTGTCGTTGCGACATGAGGCACGCGACTTAAAAAAGCTTCGGTTAAATTGCGTGATTGGGTGCGGGTAATTAGCTCGTCAGGCGTACCGCGATCTAAAATTGCCCCTTGATAAATCAGTAAAATATCATCGCATAAGTATTCTGCTTCGCTCATGATATGAGTAGAAAATAAAATGCAATGACCACGGGCGCGGGAATCGCGTAAAAAATCCATAATAAATTGGCTGCTAATAATGTCTAATGAGGCAGTAATCTCATCTAAAATAAGCACTTGTGGGTCATGAATTAACACACGGGCAATATTAGCGCGTTGTTTTTGTCCACTAGAAAGCTTTTCGACCGGACGATCTGCAAATGCCTGCATTTCAAAACGTTCAATTAAGGCTTGACTGTGCTGTTTGACTTCTTTACGCGGTAAATCATGCAATAAACCAAAATACAGCATGTTTTCTCGCGGTGACAAACGGCGATATAACTGAGTATCACCAGACAAAAAACCGATGTGACGGCGCACCGCTAACAATTGCTGTTGAATGTCATAACCGCAAATTTCAATGCGCCCAGTGGTTAAGCCCATGATACCGGCTAACATGCGTAAGGTCGTGGTTTTCCCCGCACCGTTGGGGCCGAGTAAACCGACGATTTGTCCTGCATTCACGGTAAATGATAAATCACTCACAGCGGTGAAATCGCCATATTGTTTGGTCAAATGCTGAGCGACAATGCCAGAGGCGTGTAAGGTGTCCATCATGCGCATTAAAATCTGTGAAGGTAGGTGAGTGGCAAGTGGCTATTCACTGTTTATAAGGGCGTTGTTGTGCATCGGCTTCAGGCTGACGCAATACACGTTCTGCTTCAGGTTTTGCCAGTTCCGCTTTTAAGTAGCGGGCGCGTGCATCAATCGTGGCAGGTTTCTCCGTTTGCAAACGGAAAAAACGGGTTATCCAGCCAGGCCCTTTTGCCAATTCTGCGTCTAATTTTAATGCCTGCTCATAATCCGCTAACGCCGCGTCATAATTCCCTAAACGATCATACAAAATACCGCGATTGGCATAACTGGCAGCAAAGTCAGGGGCTTGAGCAATGGCTTGATTAAAGGCTTGTAAGGCTTCTGGATAGCGTTCTAACTGTAGCAAACTACGTGCTTTGCCACGCAAGGCGGCGATATGTTGCGGGTTTTCTGCAAGTGCTTGATTAAACTGCTGTACCGCTTCTGCATACTGCGCATCACTGAAGGATCGTTCCGCTGTTAAATAGCTTGTATCGCCTGCCTCGCGGGTGCTGAAATAACCGTCGTAAAACGTCCACCCCACCCATGCAATCGCCATGACAATGGCTGTCCATTTTAACACTTGATACAGCTTTTCATCCATGCGGTAATCCTAATAAGCTGATATTAAATAATAATGAAAAGATTAACACTAGAAATGCCGCGATAAAACGCGCCCGTTTCTGCTGCGCTTGCTGTTCTGCCGTGCTTAATTCCGTGTCTAATTTCCGTTGTAAACGACGCACGCTTAATACCCAAATGATGCGTGTGGCAAAGGGAAATAACAATATCGCGAGCAGTAATACTGAGGCGAAAAAATATAGGGTTGTGGGAGTCATGGGGAATATTTCTCAATGGCAGTGCTTCGGTAGCATGAAGTTGCTGAAGCGAGGAGGCGGTTACAGACTTTTATATACAAACTTCTGTATTAGGCGGCTTATGTTCAATGAGTGCAGTCAAATTTCTAAATCTATAGGGTTTATCGCTTAAATACATTTCAAGAACAGTGCCTTTTAGTTTTTTTCTATATTGTTCTTCAGTCATGGGAGGCCAGCGATAAGGGTTTGTCACAAGCCATAACCTAAAGTAAGCAATGCTATAGTCGGTGTTTAAAAAAATAGGTGCAAAAATTTCAGATAGAAAATGCTTAATTGTTGTATCAAATTTTGGTCTTATATCTTTTGGTTTCAACATTTTAGCACTGGAAACATTTTTTAACTCAACTAAGGTTAAACCAAATTGATTATGCCCCGTTTTAACAATAATTAAACAATCAATAGATGGTGGCGGGTTATGCATCCATTTGCTGTTAAAATATTCATCTACTTTTAAAATTTGTATTAAGTCTTCTCTTAAATCACCATTTTCATCTTGTAAATTTTCACAGACTTTTACACAAATTTCATTATCTTTGCATGCTGAACGTAAAATACTAAATAACTCTGGCTCCATGATAATAGCATCAAGCATCAGCATTTAATCCTTGAATTAAACTGACTTTTTCTTCATAGAGTTCTTCAGCAACGTCTATAAAATTTTCGTCTTCTATGCCAAGTTCGTCTAACTCAAGCATTACGCTTTTACTACCGACTTCTGTTTGTTTGAGCATCATGGCTGCAATTCTATCAGGGTCAATAGATTTAGCTAAGATTAAATTATTGAGTTTATTAAACATATAATTGCTATGTGAAGTTAAAATTAATTTCACATTACACCCCAATAAATCGATAAAGCTATTTAATAGTTTTATTTGATTGGCAGGATGTAAATGTGCTTCAGGTTCTTCTATAAAGATGAGTGCTTTAGCATTTTGAGATTGTACTGGCTTCGTTAAGATATAACGTAAAAAAGAAACAATGGGAGAAATTTCTGACACCATTGATGATGTCGTACGAATATCAAGTTTTAACTTTGAGTTAACAGGAATATAAAAAAGTTTTTTATTTATAGAGTCAAACTCTACTTGTCCTTTTAAAATGTTTTTCTCAATTTCTTCAGCAATATTATTAAGTTTGGTGTCTGTATAATTATCTACATTGACTTCTATATCAGATAATTCAATAAAATAATCACTTAAGGGAATTGAGATAGCGGGCAGTTCTATTTTGCCACCTGTTAATGAACGTGTTTTAGATAACTGAGCAACAATCTGTCCAAAGGCTGTTAATGCTTGATATAAACCAGAACGTGAAGCAGGTAAATAATAAGTGCTACACACAGTTTTTGTAATTTCACTTGCCATTGAGAAACAAAAACTAACAATGGAAAAATAAAATGAATCTATAAAATAACTATTGTTTTTATTTGCATGATAAATAATAATGGATTTGTCAGGGGTGTTTTCAATAAAGTTTTTTTCTGACACACATTTAACACTAACATTTTTTTTTATTTTGAAGTTAACTATTTTTAATATATTATCTGAACATTCAAGTTCTATATCG
>QKBZ01000392.1 GCA_003245895.1 Beggiatoa sp. | reverse complement strand
AGTGAAAGAAGCTTTATTGATTAAGGTGAAGCCATCTGTTTGGTTAAGCAGAGGTTTGTTTTTCATGTTTTTGGGTGCAGGGATAAGCGTGATGTGCTTAGCAATCCCTTGGTTGTGGAAAATAGCAGGCGGGTTGGTGTTGACTGGCTTTGCGATACAGGCAATTCGTCAACAAATGGCTATTGCTCAGCATCCGTTAAATCACAGCATGCTAAACTATGAACAAGTCACCTTAAGTTCAGGGGAAATAGCGACGATTTCTCCACAGAGCTTGAGCCATCGATTTTTTATTATTTTGAAAGTAGTGACCGTAGCGCAGCGACGTTATCAACTGGTTATTCTGCCGGATGCGATGCCTGCTGAAGCCTTTCGCCAATTACGGGTTCGCTTAAAACACCGCTATAGCTATCACTCTCAGGATTTCTAACGTGATGAACTCGCCTGCATTTCAACCGCCTTGGTGGCTACGCAATGCGCATTTGCAAACCATTTGGCCTACGCTTGCGCGACGTTTTCCACAAGCTTGCTACGTGAACGAACGCTTAGAATTGCCAGATCAAGACTTTGTTGATTTAGTGTGGACGCAAGGGAAGCCAGACAGTCCATTAGTGATTGTGTTGCACGGTTTAGAAGGGTCGTTGCATTCGCCGTATATTCGCGGTGTATTGGCGATGATTGAGCAACAGGGATGGCGGGCTGTGTTGATGCACTTTCGTGGCTGTAGCGGCGAATTAAACCGCTTAGCGCGCGGTTATCATTCAGGGGACACGGCAGATTTAGCGTTTTTAATTAACACTATTCGCCAACGCGAGCCGAATACCGAACTTGCTGCCATTGGTTATTCAATGGGTGGCAACGTGTTATTAAAATATTTAGGGGAACAGCAAGAGCAGGTTTGCCTACGCACGGCAGTGGCAATGTCAGTGCCGTATGAATTGGATAAAATCGCTCGCCATTTGGAGCACAGCTTAGGCGGTTTTTATCAATGGTGGTTGTTACGCAGCTTACGGGCGAATTACCGGCGCAAATTTCGCGCTGACAACGGCCCTGTGCCCTTATCTGAGGTAAAGCAGCTAACTACCTTCAGATTGTTTGATCATCGCGTTACAGCCCCGTTACACGGCTTTGACAGCGTGGATGATTATTATCAACAAGCCAGTAGTCGGCAATATTTGCCTTATATTAAAATCCCCTGCTTGTTGGTACACGCGCTAGATGATCCGTTTATGCCTGCGGATATTATCCCCACAGCCACAGAATTACCGGCGAATGTGCAGCAAATCACCACGCGCTATGGCGGTCATGTGGGATTTGTTGAAAGCACTGAACCTTGGCGCATGCACTATTGGCTGGAAAGCGTAGTGTTAGCGCAGTTACGCGCAGTGTTCACATCGACAGCGATGCCAGAAGCGGCAACCGATTGGACACAAGTCGCGCCCGAATCCCCCGTTTAGATTAGAACTAGAGACAGGTTAAATTATGTTTGATTTTATTCGTTATCCCGCGTTTAGTGCGTTGATTGTGATTACCTTGAGTGTGGTAGCGTGCTCACCTCGACATAGCACGGTAGATACGCCCTTTGCTGATGCTGACGATAACAGTGATGACACTAGTTTAAGCGTGGCCTCTACCACTAAGCGTTCACCTTTTGTGCAAGCCGCAGAGGTGATGGTTTTAGAATCGTTTCCGGCACAAGCAAATGTGTTCGTGACTTTGGATTTACCAAGTACATGTCATGTGGTGGAAGGGGTAACGGAAACGCGCAACAATAATTTGTTTAAAGTGGAAATTGATATTGGTGAGCAGAAAAACACCAGTTGTTTAAAACAAGCACAGCATTTTGAACAGATTATTCCGCTGGATTTAGCGAATTTATCGGCGGGGATTTATACCGTTGATGTGAATGGTCAGCGGCAGGAATTTGAATTGGCGATGGATAATTATTACTAAGCAGATTAAGGGCTAACGCCGCTTTCACGGCGTTAGCCAGAAAGCGAGGCTTACAGATTAGAATTTACGAAATCCCAATTGACTAAGCTCCAGAATGCTTCCATGTATTTAGGACGTGCATTGCGGTAGTCAACATAGTAAGCATGTTCCCATACATCACAAGTTAATAACGCAGTTTTGCCTTCAGTCATAGGCGTTGCAGCGTTGCTAGTGCTCATTAAGCCTAAGCTGCCGTCTGCTTCTTTCACTAACCAAGCCCAGCCAGAACCGAAAGTGTTCACAGCAGTGTTGGTGAATTCTTCTTTGAATTTATCAAAAGAACCGAATTTAGCATTGATTGCGTCTGCAATCGCGCCAGTCGGTGCGCCGCCACCGTTAGGGCTTAAGCAGTTCCAGTAAAAGCTATGGTTCCATACTTGTGCCGCATTGTTGAAAACGCCACCAGAAGATTTTTTAACAATTTCTTCTAAAGACAGGTTTTCAAACTCAGTACCTGGAATCAGCCCGTTTAATTTATCAACATAAGTTTGGTGATGTTTGCCATAGTGGAACTCTAAAGTTTCTTTAGAGATATGAGGGGCTAACGCATCCATCGCATAAGGTAAAGGCGGTAATTGATGAGCCATAAGACATTCCTTTTTTGTGTTGATCAGTGAGTTGATGAGACGAACATGCACGCTCACCGCGCTGCAAACGCATGTTGCATGGCAAGCATACTAAAAAATACCAACTGGTCAACAGATTTGGGTGTGTTAGCCCTGCTTTTCAAGCCTCGTTTAGCTGCATAGCTCCTCTGCATAGCGACGACGGTTGTATGCTTTTGTAGACGAATATAAACGCGCACCGCTAAATAAAGCCAGTGTAGCGGCAATTAAAGTCAGCCAGTTAAAGCCCCATGCTAACAGGCAAGCTAATAACACCGCGCCAATTAAGCTGGATAAGCTAGACAAGATATAGGCTGCACTCATCAATACGCTAATGCTCATAATGTTAACTCCGAATATTCCTACCGTTTTTATCGTTTATTGAATTGTATCACTTAATTATGCAGAGTATTTTATTATCATTTAATTGGCTTTTAGCATAGAGAAACTTGTGTGTGTCGTCAGGTGGGAAATGGCTTAACGGCATAAAATTCGATTTAATCGTGAGGTGCTTTTTAAGGCAGGTATTGTACCTGCCTTAAAAGGGTTTAATAACCGCAATTTAAACGCTGTGTTTTCAGTCTATGCGTAAGCACACCGCACGCTGCCAAATTGGTTAGGTTGTTGACAAACAAAGTGAACTAATTGTTCAAAACTGTTTTGTAAGGTGTTGATTTGTGCCGAGGTGACATGGAATTTAAAACGCTGTTCATAAGTTTTATTTTGCCCTGTCATGCGTAGCGTTAAAGTGTAATCTCCGGTTTGCCAGCCGACATCTTTTAAAAACTGTTGTTGTAAAACCCGTAATTCAGGTTGTGCTAAAAAAGTCGCCATATCAGGTTGCTGTTGTTGCAACCATAAACGCTGAATACGCTCTGCTTCTGTGCTGTAATGGCTGACAAAATGATCATCAACAAACACCAAATTGTATTTAAACATCGCGGTGGGTGAGAGCATAAAGGCAGCGACAGGTTCTAAATGCTGTGGTGCGGTGTCGTGTTGAATTAAATTAATAAAATACGGCTTGAAAGCACGCCATTCAAAAGTGCGTGCAACATTGTCAGCGGCTGAAGTAACAACCGCTTCAATACGGGTGATTAAGGCTTCACCCCCTTTGATATGTAAACTCCCAGACAGCGATAAAGTCGCGCCATGTTGATTAAGGGCTAACTCAATCATGCCTGCGGGATATACCGTGACTTTTTTACGGCTGAATAACTTGGTCGCTAAGGTAATCAACAGTTGCGACACAGCGGTTAACATGAACACTAACGGCATTAACGGTGCAATATTTTTTTGCACATAAGGGATTAATTCTTCCATAACTGCTTAGTGAACCTTTGTGGATGAGGGACAGGGTTTTAATGCTACTGAGGTTATTCAATTGATGCAAATCTATTGCAAGAGACTGAAATTAAATGTGATATAGGGTTTACGAGTGAGCAGCCGCTCATATAGGATTTTGCCTACTTTCACTCCTGAAAATCCTCAGTCCCACGTAATTTACCCTGATAACTTAACTGAATAGAAAATTGGCTAATGTCATCCAATTTTTGCACTTCACATTGGCTGAGTGTAAGTTGATTATTTTTAGAAAAATCGCTGGATAATACTAAAAAGCTTGGACTTAACGCTTCGTCAGGGCTGTCAATTTCGATTTCACCATCAATCCCTAGGCGTGAAGATGCACTGATCACAGTATCTGCCGAGCTTAATAAATGATAGGTTTCAATGGAAATATCGCCGCCATTGCCTGCTTCTGCTTGGGCTTTGATTGCGCCTTGATTGGCAATGACAAATAGCGGTTGGCTAATATCAATATTACCGCCGTTAAGACTGCCGCCTTGTACGCTGGTGGTGATTTCGCCGCCTTGGTTTAAATACACCCATGTGCAGACATCTAAGTCGATATTGCCACCGGCTGCATTTTCCGTGTTGGCAATAATTGTCCCTTTGCCTGCAACATAAATTTTCTTGGCTTGAAGGTGAATATTGCCCGCGTCGCCCATGTTGGTTTGCGTGCCGACAGAGTTGGCATCAATGCGTGAAGTGAGTGGATAACGGGCTGAAAAATCGGTGACACGTATGTCATCACTCACCGTAATGTCGATGTCTCCGCCTTGACCCGCCCCTCGTGTGGCAGTGGTTAAAATGCCGCCTTCTTCAATGTATAAGCGTTCGGCTTTAATTTGAATGCTTCCTGCATCGCCCGCAATGGTATTGCCTGCAATCGCGCCACGATTTTTGATAATTAAGTCTTTTGCTTGAATCGTGATATTGCCTGAATTTCCTGCATAATCCGTGGCAGGAAACATGCTTGAACCGGCATAGGAGTTGGCGAGAATAGAAGTGTTTAAAATGAACTCGCTGCCCAAACCCAGCTCGACATCCATAAAACCATCGATGACAAACTCATCATCCACGATGATCACGACATTCGAGGCATCATGTGCGCCGAAAGTTAAAGCACCAATGGCAAAACCGTCTGAAAGATATAGTTGTCCGGCTTGTATCGATAAATGACCGGTATGAAACTCGGCGGGGACTTCTATGTTATTGGTGTTAATAAAACTGCTGGAAATAGAATTAAAGGTAATATTGTCATTTAACGCCGCACTGAGTGATAAACGACCTGTCACCTGTATATCAATTACACCGGCTGAATTGTTGGGCGATAAACTGTCGGTGCTAATCGCCGCCCCGCCTTGCGCCAACATTTCATGCGCCAGAATAGTGAGCCGACCAGCAGAACTAGCATTTTCAAAGACTTGAGCATAAATGCCGCTGTGTAATTGTTTTCCCTGCAACAGCAAGTTGTCTGCGGTAATGTCTATCTCGCCGCCGATGCCATCTTGTTGTGCAATCGCCAGTAAATAACTTTCCACTTGGCTAACCGTGCGCCCAAACACGCTGATTTTGCCGCCAGAAATGCCGCTGCTATCGAGATAAAAGCGATTTAAAGCAATATCGCCGCCTTGCAGGCTTAAATCTAAATTTGTTGTCGCATCTAATGGCAACATGCCTGCCTGCCCTAAACTGAGCAACATAATCTGCCCTGAAGGCGCATTCAGTCGTGCATTGGATTCTGGGGTGTAAGCAGGGAAATACGGTTGTGTGGGTAAGTTTTGCGTCAGTATGGGCTGACCATCCGTATCGAGTAAAAATTCACCGCTTAATTGAATATCACCGCCAATCAGTGCCAAGGTTTCGCCGCTGTTCACTTCTAGCAAACTGTTTTGCACGCGAATCGCTGCGGGTGTATCACTTAAAAAACCAAACTGTGCTACGGGCGCAACGCTTAACAAAGGCATCGCTTGTGTTGTATCGACATGAAATGCCGTGCCGTCGGCAAAGTGCAGCGCGTCAGCCGTGCTGGCGTAAAAACTCCCTTGCAGGTCAAGACGGGCATTTTCATGAAACACAATACCGGCAGGATTGAGCAAATATAAATCGGCGTTGGGAATGTTGGATGATAGTAAGCCATTGATGTTAGAAGCTTCACCGCCTGTGACACGGGCAAAAATGGCTTGAATATTCCCTGCACCAGAAAAATTCGCGCTTTCACCTTCAGCTAAATTAAACCGGCTAAAGCTATGAAATAAGCGTTGATCAATTTGCTGGCCTAGACTGGCGGGAATTTCAAATGCGGGGCCTGTTAAGTTGACAGATGCGCCTAAACTGCCATCAGTGACCACTTCTGCAAGGCTAATGTGGGCAGAGAATGATAGCCATAGAATTACCAGTAACTGACAATAAGCAGCGGGTCGCTTTGAATAGAAAGACATAGTACAACTCAATCAGTGGGTGTAATTATTATTAACAATTGACTACAGCACAAAGTGTACATTTATCCTTTAAATTGATAAACATACACTTAGTCTATTGTATTTCTGATTGGAGGTGTTTTAAGCAATTTGTATTAGAATTGCTGCTCGTTGCTTTATTAGGCTGCGTTTTCGTAGGGCGGATAAGGCGGCAGCCGTCATCCGCCGATATGTCGCATGACGCTACGCTTATACGACCGACAATTATTCTCATTGCCAACTGCATAACGCCTAAAGATAGGCTTTTTTACTCTTGGAAATCCTCAATACCACGCAATTTCCCTGGGTAATCTAACTTGATAAAAAACTGACTTATATCATCAAGTTTTTGCACTTCGCATTGTGTGAGCGAAAGCTGATTATTTTTAGAAAAGTCGCTGGATAACACCAAAAAACTAGAGCTTAAGGCTTCATCTGGCGTGTCGATCTCAATATTGCCATCAATGCCGAGGCGAGAGGAGGCACTGATCACAGTATTCGCTGAGCTTAATAAATGCTTGGTTGCTATCGCAATATCACCGCCATTACCTGCTTCCGCTTGCGCTTTGATCGCGCCTTGATTCGCAATGACAAACAGCGGTTGGCTAATATCAATATTACCGCCGTTAAGACTGCCTCCTTGCACACTGGTGGTGATTTCGCCGCCTTGGTTTAAATACACCCATGTGCAGACATCTAAATCAATATTGCCACCGGCCGCATTTTCCGTGTTGGCAATAATTGTCCCTTTGCCTGCGACATAAATTTTATTAGCTTGGATGTGAATATTGCCCGCGTCGCCCATGTTGGCTTGCATGCCGACAGAGTTAGCGTCAATACGAGAGGTGAGCGGATAACGTGCGGCAAAATCCGTCACCCGTATTTCATCACTGACCACAATATCAATATCGCCACCGCGTCCTGTTCCTCGCGTGGCAGTGGTTAAAATGCCGCCTTCTTCAATGTATAAGCGTTCGGCTTTAATTTGAATGCTTCCTGCATCGCCTGCAATGGTATTGCCTGCAATCGCGCCACGATTTTTGATAATTAAATCATTTGCTTGAATAATAATATTGCCTGCTTTTCCTCGATTTTGAGTGGCAGGAAATGCTGTTGAACCAGCATAAGAATTGGCAAGAATTGCGCTATTTAAAATGAACTCGCTGCCTAAACCCAACGCAACATCCATAAAGCCATCAATCACAAATTCATCATCTATTGTGATGATGACATCTGAGGAGTCATGCACGCCGAAGGTGGTTGAACCAATGGCAAAACCGCCCGAAAGATACAGTTGTCCCGCGTGTATGGATAAATAACCTTGTTGAAACTCGGCAGGAAGTTCTATTTCACGGGTATTGATAAAAGTGGTGGAAATGGCATTCAGTATTAAATTATCGTTTAACTCTGCACTCAGTGATACACGCCCTGTTACTTGAATATCAATAATGCCTGCTGGGTTGTTGGGCGAGAAACTGTCGGTGCTAATCATTGCCCCACCTTGTGCCAACATTTGATGCGCCAGAATGGTCAGACGACCCGCAGTGTGAGCATCTTCAAATACTGAGGCATAAATCCCGCTGTGTAATTGTTCGCCTTGTAATAGCAAATTGTCTGCGGTAATCGCTATCTCGCCGCCGATGCCCTCTTGCAGCGCCACTGCCAGTAAATAACTTTCCACTTGGCTAATATTGCGCCCAAATAAACTGATGTTGCCGCCAGAAACCCCACTGCTATCGAGATAAAAGCGATTTAAGTTAATCTCACCACCTTGCAGGCTTAAGTCTAAATTGTTTGTTGCATCCAGTGGCAACACACCTGCTTGCCCTAGGCTAAGCAACATAATGTGCCCTGACGGTGCATTCAGTCGCGTATTGGATTCTGGCGTGTAAGCGGGGAAAAAAGGGTGTGCGGGTAAGCTTTGCGTCAATATGGCTTGACCATCTGCATCAAGTAGAAATTCACCGCTTAATTGAATGTCGCCGCCAATCAATGCCAAGGTTTTACCGTCGCTCACTTCTAACAAGCTGTTTTGTACCTGAATTGCGACGGGTGTATCGCTTAAAAAACCGAATTGTGTGACCGGTGCAACGCTTAACAAAGGCATCGCTTGCGTTGTATCTGCATAAAAGCGTGTGCCGTCTGCAAAATGCAGCACATCAGCAGTGCTGGCGTAGAAACTCCCTTGTAAGTCAAGACGGGCATTTTCGTGAAATACAATACCAGCAGGATTGAGCAAATATAAGTCGGCGTTGGGAATACTAGAGGACAGTAAACCGTTGATGTTAGAGGCTTCACCGCCCGTGACACGGGCAAAAATAGCTTGAATGTTATCTGCACCGGAAAAATTCGCGCTTTCGCCGTTGGCTAAACTAAACCGGCTAAAGCTGTGGAATAAGCGTTGATCGATTTGTTGCCCTAGATCGGCAGGGATTTCAAAGGCAGGGCCGGTTAAATTGACAGCACTACCTAAACTGCCGTCAGTAATGACTTCAGCAAGACTTGTTTGAAGAAAGCTTAATAGTAGTAATGCAGTAATGCTTAGGTGATAAAAGCTTGTTCTTATTAGATAGAATGTCATGTCACAACTCAAGTAAACGTAAACGCAATTTTTATATATGTTTGCAGAATACTTAAGTGTAGTCTTATGGGTTAAATCAATAAAGTATTGCTCATTAATCGTATTTCATTTTTTGCTTGATAGCATTATTACTCCTGAAAGTCTTGTGTGCTACGTGGTTTACCTTCATAGCTTAAGTTAACAAATAGCTGATTTAATTCATTCAAACTTTTAATATTACAATTAA
>QKBZ01000364.1 GCA_003245895.1 Beggiatoa sp. | reverse complement strand
TGGAAAAACACCGCTTTGCCGCGCCCTTGCTTTTTCGCTTCATACATCGCAATGTCAGCATCGCGCAAAATCTCATCTGCCGTTAAATAATCTAGCGAGGAGATGGCAATCCCAATACTGGCACTGGTGTTAAAAGTTTCACCTTCGATCACATACGGCTCGCTTAAATAGCGGTTTAAACGCTCAATAAAATGCTCTAAGGCTTTTATGCTGGTGACATTTTCCAACATTAAGGCGAATTCATCGCCGCCAAAACGGGCAATGACATCATAACCACGGGTTTCTCGGCGCAAACGGTGAGCAATTTCTTCTAATAATTGATCACCGACTAAATGCCCCATACTGTCATTGACGATTTTAAAACGGTCTAAATCGACAAATAACACCACGAATGGCAAACCACGATCAGGCTGCATGCCGGTTTGGTGTAACTTGGTCAAGGCGCGTTCTAAATGGCGGGTAAAGGCATTGCGGTTTAATAAGCCGGTTAATTGGTCGTGTGTGGCATCGTAACGTAACTGTTCTTCAACTGCTTTGCGGTCGGTGACATCTTCAATAAAGCCTTCATAAAAACTTAAGTTGCCGTGCTCGTCATGCACAATACGCACGGTTTCCGCTACCCAAATCGAACGCCCGTCAAAACAGCGTGCGCGGTATTCAAAATTTTGTACCTCGCGTTGTGTGGCTAACAAATGCATAAACTCTTCGTAACGATCTTCATCTTCATGCAAATACGATTTCACATCGCTGTTATTTTCATATAACAAGTTAGCATCGTGACAACCGAAAATTTTTAAAAACGCAGGATTCGCACTGAGGAAACGACCCGTCATGGTGCATTGAAAAATACCTTCAATGGCATTTTCAAAAATCTTACGGTATTTGCGCTCGGCTTCTAAACGGGCCATTTCTGCAAAATGCCGTTCCGTCACATCCTCAATCATACTGATTAAAAAAGGCTCATGCGGATCGCGCACAATCGAACAATTAACATGCGTCCAAACGGTTTCGCCATTGCGACATAAATAGCGTTTGCCAACGCGATAAGAATTGTAATTACCTTGTAATAAACCCTTGAGCAAATCTTGATCGCTATCGATATCCGCAGGGTGAACAAAGTCATTTAATAAACTACCGTGTAACTCTTGTGCCGCATAGCCGATAATGGCTTGCACCGCTTTATTATTTTCTAACACCACCCCATCTAAATCAGTCTGCACAATCCCCATACCCGCTTCATCAAAAATAGCGCGAAACTGGCGCCGACTGGCATCTAATTGCAACGTCATTTGGCGCGTGGTTTCCATTTCCTGTTGTAAAGCAACGTTGGTTTCTTTCAAGCTTTTAGTGCGTTGCGCGACTAAGTCTTCTGCCCAACTGGCGCGGTTTAAAGTGACTAATAAATAACGCCAAAAGCCTAAAGTAAAAAATAAACCAATGCATAAAATGCTGACGGAATACCAATGTCCAAATTCTAAAAAAGTAGGAATACGATACAGTGACACGCGCCATTGTCGCCCGCCAAAATCCAGCGTAATTGGCACTTCGGGCAATACTTCACGTGCTTTTGCTTGCAACTCCGTTTTGCGTTCTAACCATTCAGGTTGATATAGCAAAATGGGTTGTTCTGGTGTTGTCTCATCAAATAGTTTGAGAAAATTGGTCGTGTTATAACGCGGTGGTCGTAAGGTTTCTTCTAAATAAGTATTGGTGTGAAACAGGCCAACGATGAAGCCGATAAGGGTCTGGCGCCGTGCGACCACGGTTGGCGGCTCATCATCATATTGATAATCATATATCGGGAATAACATGTATAAACCCATCGGTGCTTGCTGCACTATCGGCGCACTGAGGGTTAATAAACCATCATCTCTGGCTTTTAAAAAGGTTTTTCTTAAGCTGTCATTGCTGGCTAAATCTAAGCCTAATAACACGCGATGCCGTTCCATCAACTCAATAAATTGAATAGGATAATAAGTGTCGCGTGTAGTGACTGCACAAGGATTATCCGTTGCACAGAATTCCCATACATTAAAATCGGCAGAAAATTCCGTTTGCATGTGCTGTTCAAAACCGCCTAATTCCGTTGTAGAAATTGCAGGCACCCATGCTAATGCTTCTAAACCTTGGTAAGTATTATTTTGCAAGTAACGCTTAACGAAATCACGAAATGTCTGCGCGGAAAATTGGTTATTCAGTTCATATAAATTTTTAATAGAACGAAAAATATCGCGCAAACTATTATAACTTTGGCGTAAAGCGCGCACATATTTATCCGCCTCTTGTTGTTTAGCGTAGAGTGCTTGCTCATGCTCCCATTGTTGTACGTTATAAAATGCAAAAAAAGATAAAGAAAAGCCGATAACCACAACCAGAATTAGGGATAGGTCAGGTTTTTTTAATTGTTGGTTCAACATTGCAGACCAGTACCCGAAACAAGAAAAGATTGACTACGCACTATCATAACCGAATTTGTTGCATAACATATGAATGGATTGTGACTCGCTGTCTCGATGTCAGCGCGGAGATTTTGTAAAAATGAATGCGTTTGGGCATGACATGATTGTAGGTCGCATAAGCGTAGTGTCATGCGATATTAACGGTGAATGACAGCTAAAGCCTTATCTGCCCTACAAAAATGAGCTAATCGATGAAGACCATATGATGATGACCTCTCACTTGCCCATAACACTGCCAATAAACTGACAACCTGACATTGCCATAGACGAAAATGCACAGCTACGTGCAAGGACTGTGACCGCTTGCTAAAGGGAATGCTACCCCATGTGGATACGCGCTTTGACAAGCATCGTGTACACGCCCAAATATTTAATGAAGCCATTGACTGTTCAAGAAAAAAACGTATGTGCAAGAAACTTGCTTGTCAGTCAGTATCAGTTTTACAGTTATGAAACCTGATTGATTAAATCGTTAGCAGTTAATAAGGAGTTGGTGTGCTTATGCGTATGTGGCCTAAAATACAATGGATAGCGAGTTTAGTATGTTTACTCATGTTGAGTGCCCATATTGTTTTAGCTGAAGAGGTGGAATCCTCAACAGAGACAGAATTTTGTGGACAAGATGGCGTATATGAAGTGATTAAAGTGCGCAGCGACGACAGCTTAGCTGTGCGCGAAGGGCCGGGCGTGCAATATAAAAAAATCACGACTTTGGCTTATAACGCCTCTGGTATTCAAATCACGGGGCCTATCACCAATGTGGGTAAATCCAAATGGGTGCCGATTCGTTATGCAGATTATGAAGGCTGGGTTAATCGCGGTTATTTAGCCTGTTTTATCGGTGGCTTATACAATGTGCCCGTTAGCAGTTACGAAAGTTTGAATATTCAACCGTTTCAACAAGCTTTTGCACAAGCCTTGAACACGGATGAAACATGGACACATGATGTGATTCAGATTGCCATCCGTTTTTTAGGCGGTGCCTTTGAAGGGCGCACTCAGCTCATTTCACAAGAAACCGTTGATTTAGAAGGTACTGAGCGTACCATTGTGACCATTATCCGCGATGGTTATTTAGATGAAATCATTCGCGGCGAGCGGTTCCGTTTTGTCTTTGATCGTCAACATACTATTTGGCAATTACAAACCGTTGAACGGACATGGCGTTGTTGGCCTGATCATGGACATAGCGAGTTTACCGCTATCCCTTGCCAATAAAGACAACAGACCAAAGGAGGCAATATGTCTAAACTACCGGACAATGCGTTTCGTGCCAATGTGGGCGCGATGATTATTAACGAGGCAGGCTATGTATTGGCCTTAGAACGTGCAAAATTGCCTGATGCGTGGCAACTGCCGCAAGGTGGCCTAGAACAAGGTGAGGAGCCAGAAGCGGCTGTTTATCGGGAGTTACTAGAGGAAACAGGCATTCAGCAACGAGATGTCGCCTTGTTAGCGGTCTATCCTGAGTGGCTAGCCTATGAACTGGAGAAAAGCTTACGCCGCCCTAAACTGGGACGAGGGCAAGTACAAAAGTGGTTTTTGTTTCAGTTGCAGATTGCAGATGCGCAATTAGATTTGAGTAAGGCCACGGGTAAGCCGGAGTTTTCACAATGGCGTTGGATGAAGCTGCAAGATTTGATTGCACAAACCGTGGCGTTTAAGCAGCCAGTCTATGAAAAACTAGCACACGGTTTCGCTGAATATTTAGCGTAAGCATTTAAGAATGAAACACACGCCCTTGTAACTCTTGGGCAACATTCCACGGCAACAACACGCGGGTTAAGTCAGTGCCATATTTATCAACCATCACCTGCCACGCATGGCTTGGACAGTGTTTATTTTGGCGTGCTTTTAATAACTCGCGTAAATACTCAAGTAAAATCAGACTATTATCAATTCCCCACTGTTCTGCCAATTGACGGTATAATAATTCGCAAACCTGATTTTCAAACGCCCATTCTGCCAGTATTTCATCAATTAAACTGTTTTCAGGACGTGCATTGCGCGGCGTGCTGTGACGATATTTTGCGCGAGTGCTGGTATCACCTGACTGTGGGCGCGCGCGTGTATATCGCGTTTCAGGACGGCGACATAAAGGCTGTGCAGCACGGTAATTGTGTTGCAGGGTTTGAAACGCCGCTGTGCTGCCGCCGCGATCAGGATGTAAACGCTGAGCAAGACGACGATAAGCGGCTTTTAGTTCATCTAGGGTGAAGGGTGTAGTTAAGCCGAAATAGTGTGTCAAGGCTTCGCTCATTTCCTTAAACCTCTTTAAAATCAGGATGTTATAGGAAAAACTTAACAAGAACTTTAATAAAGCAATATTATAGCTTGTTTTGACAACTATTTTTAATCTATCGCTCTGAAATGTGCAAGCGGTTGTGTGAGGATATTGAGGGCTTAATGGTCAGCATTCGCTGATTTTTCAAGCAATGACAAAGCATTACTAATCTTTGAACTGTTTACACAGTTAAGCAAAATATGTGACATACAAAGTTAAGAAGCGGATGACTTAACTGAAAAAATTTAAAAATGTGTATTTGAAACGGATAATGCTTAAGTAAACGTTTAAGCAAAAACTTATAGGCGAGAGGATTTCAGTGCAGAATGACTGAACAGTACAACATGTGCTGAGATATGAAATGCGTTATAACGAGATGTTGAACTGACACTTGATTAAAAAAGCAATTGTAATCTGTATGCAGCGACTACATAACACTTATTAATCGTGCTTGTTAACACCGAAAATGGAATTTGCCTGAGTTCGCCGCAATTTATGATGTTTAACTCGTTCCTAAATGATATTTGATTGCCAGTAAGTTAAGGTCGTTGTAGGGTTTGCGCCGCGTCCTTTTGCGGTGCGAACGCGGAGAAGTCTGCATGATGTCGAGCAAGTGCATTGCGACACGCAAACTCAGTTGTAGGTTGGATAAGGCGACAGCCGTCATCCGACATAACACAGTTGAAGCTTAAACCAAGCCACTTGCGGCGGATGACGGCTAACGCCTTATCCGCCCTACAAGACTATGCAAAGCCTTAACTTAATGGCAGCGTCTTGTAGGGTGGAATAGCGCAGCGTATTCCACCATAAAATTCTGCAAAAAACTGAGTAAAAACAGATTACAGGCTACATGGTGGAATACGGCTTACGCCTATTCCACCCTACAAATACCATTTGGGAACGAGAAAAACCTGAATTTATCACCACTCCACTCTCTACCGTTGCTATCTCATCTATGTCCCCTGTGCTCAAACAGTATTTAGAATCTCTTATTCAAGCCAATGCGACTATTGATGCACGGGGCGTGTTGCAAATGCAGCAAGTGGTCGAGTTGACCTTAGATGATGTCTTTGTAAATTTAACCATTCGCTTAGATGCTGCCTCCGCCCACTTATACCAACCTAACTTAGAAACTTTAGAACATTGGTCAGTATCAGAAGGCTTAGCCCCTGACTATGTACCGCATGTAGCAGCCGATCACTATTATTTAAGCGAACAACTGCCAAAATTAGAGCAAGGTTTATCGGTAGAGCAGTTATGGGAACGAAACCATTATTGGGTAATTCTCGGCGATCCAGGGGCGGGTAAAACGACTTTATTAAAACATTTGGCCTTAAGTCATGCTCGCCAAATGCTAGAAACAGAACAAGGCTTTGTTCCGATTCAAATCAGCTTACGCCTATTTGCGCACGCATGGCGGCAACATTCCTCATGGACAGCCGAGGAAGCCTTATTAGCCTATTTAAAAGCCTATGGTTTACGTGAATTAGGCTGGGATGAAACATCACTAGCGCACGCTGAACACTTGGGCGATGAATTAGAAAGCCAACTACATAAATTAAATATCGTTTTATTACTCGATGGCTTAGACGAACAACACGACATCCGCAGTCGTCACCACGTTAACAGTGCCATTGAAGCCTTTTTATCTGCTTATCCTAGCAACCGCTGTCTCGTCAGTTCTCGCATCATTGGCTATTACGACGCGCCTTTACACGGTGGTTTTCAAGCCGCGACCTTAGAACCGTTTAACGAGTCACAAACCCAAGAATTTTTCTATTTATGGGCATATGCCATTGAAAAGAAAGATAACTTGCACAGTGAAGAAATGTTGCAGCAACGCGCTATCGAACAAGCCGATCAATTAATGCAACATATCCAAAATACGCTGGGTATGCGGACTTTAGCAACTAATCCACTGTTATGCACCATTATCAGCTTAATTTACCGGCAAAGCGGGGCGTTACCCGCGCATCGGGTGCAATTGTACCGGCTGTGCATTGATACTTTTATTTTTAACTGGGAAAGTTATAAGCGGCGGCAATCATTACAAGAATTAAGCCTTGCTCCTGACGAAACACAAGATGTATTGGAAATCTTAGCCTTGCATTTTCATGAGCATTGCCCAGAAAATCGTTCTTCAGCCAATGATATTTTACAAATCATCAGCCAATACTTAACCGACGAATTAGGCTTGTCTGACACCGAGGCGATGCAGAAAGCGCAGTATTTAATGCACTTAATTCGACACGTCGCAGGTTTATTAGTTGAACGCGGCAATGAAATTTACGGTTTTTTCCATTTAACTTTTCAAGAATACCTAGCCGCTCGCGCCATTTTGCGAGAACGGCAGAAATTACGACATTATTTAGACTTGTATTTATATCAAGCCCGTTGGCGCGAAGTGTTTCGTTTAGCAGTGGCGCATCAAGGTTCTTTATCTCCAGAATTAGGCAGCGAATTCGTTGAACTGCTCTTTCATTACCAACATCCGCGTGATCGCTTAGCACATTACACTTTCCGTTTTGCCTTTCTCTGTATGCGCGAAACACGGGTGAAATTGCCTACCGCTAACAAGTTGCTTAAACAGTGGATACATTTATTTTTAACCCAGCCTGCCTTAGAGCAATTATTATTATCCCTGCTGAGTCGAGACGGCGCACCACTGCGCTATCAAGCAAATTTACTCGAACCACTATTTGAATTGCTAACAATGCATCACGATGCACGTCGTCGCACTCAAGTAGCAAAAGCCTTGGGCTATTTTCCGTCACAAACCTGTGTCGATGTATTGCAAGGCTGTTTATCGCATGATGAACAGGGACAAGTGCGCTATCAAGCCGCTTTATCTTTAGGACGGATTAATGCAGAAACGGCCATTGCCAGTTTAGCCTATGCACTAGAACATGATCCTGATGATGAAGTGCGTCAAGCCGCTGCACAGGCTTTAGGTCAGATTAGCCATCCAGAAGGGCTTGCACCACTTAGCCAGTTATTACACGCGCAATCACCGCAAGTCTCCGCCGCGCTTAAACAAGCTGTTATTCAAGCGTTGGGGCAATCGCTGCTGAATGAGGCCATTGCCATTTTAGCAGAGGCGATACGACCTACCGAAGCCGAAGCCTTGCGTTTAGCCGCTATTCAAGCCTTAAGCCATCATAAAACTTTGCAAGCGGTGAATTTACTCGCTGATATTTTGCAACAAGAAACCGAGGACACCATTCGCATTGCTGCCGCAGATGCCTTAGGTAAACAACGCAATCCAGCGGCGGTTTCAGTATTAGTACAAGTTTTAACACAACACGAAGATCGGCAAATTCGCTGCCGTGCTGCTGAAGCCTTAAGCAATTTCCGTTTTCCATTTGCTATGAATGCTTTAATGCTTGCCTTGCAAGCAGACCGCGAAGCCAGTGTACGTTGGCGAAGTGCGCGGGCTTTGGGGCGGTTTCGAGGAGCGCAAGTGGTGACAGTGTTATCACAAGCCTTGTTGCAGGACAGTGATTCATGGGTCAGATGGCGTGCTGCGGAAGCCTTATGGCAATTACAAGACCCAAGCGCAGTGAATGTATTAGGCCATGCTTTACAACATGATCAAGATGAAGTGGTACGTTGGCGAGCCGCCGAAGCTTTAGGCAATTTAAGTGGCCCTGCCGCGATTAACATTTTACTGCAAACCTTGCAAAGTGATGATGACAGCGCAGTATTGTGGCGAGTCGCACAAGCCTTAGGCAATTTACGCGATCCTACTGCTGCCATCCCTTTATCCCGCGCCTTACAAGGCCATCCTGATCCCGCGATTCGTCGCCGTGCCGCCCGTGCTTTGGCCAATGTGCAACAGCAAATGGCGGTTGATGGATTGTTATATGCTTTGCATTACGATACTGACGAAGGCGTGAGACAAGCTGCCGCTGAAGCTTTAGGGCAATTGTTATTAGAAAACACTTTACCGGATTTAATCCAAGCCTTGCGCGAAGATAAAGATGAATGGGTTCGTTGGAGTGCAGCAGATGCCATCGGCAATTTCCAAACCATGGCTGCGGTGAAAGCGTTGCATTTTACCTTAGAAGCAGATAGCGATGAATGGGTACGCTGGCGTGCGACAGAAGCCCTAGGACGTTTACAACATCCCGAAGCGATCAACGCCTTAGCCGACACCTTACGCCGTCATCCTGATGAATGGGTACGCTGGCGTGCTGCCGAAGCTTTGGGCAATTATGCCCATGAAACCTCAATTGCTGCCTTGCTTTATGCCTTGCAACGTGATGTGTCGTTAGCGGTTAAACAGAATGCGATTGCGGCGATTGAAAAGGTGGATATTGGGGCGTTGTTGTAGGGGTGGCTTTAAAAACACGCCTCTTGTAGTCAGCTATAGTACAAAAAAAAGAGAACGCCCGAATAGGATAAAGTCCCCAGTCCTACTACAGACAAAACAGGCGTTCTCTCGATGAAGAAAATAAAGTACAAAACAGTTGATGTAAAGCAATTAGATTGGATT
>QKBZ01000268.1 GCA_003245895.1 Beggiatoa sp. | reverse complement strand
TTTTTCAAAGTGGAAGTTTTCGTGTACCTATTGCCGAGTGTTTTCTTTTTATTTTGGCTATTGACTGGGTTATAACAGGGCGGATAAGGCGTTAGCCGTCATCCGCCGATATGTCGTATGACGCTACGCTTATACGACCTACAAGTACTCTTATCCTAACTGCTGCAAGCGCTGAAACTCCTGCCAAGAGCGGCTAACACAATCTTCTACTGAAACGCCCATCAAATAATTACCGGTCAAGCCTAACGGTAAATCATTTAACGCGCTGCCAATATCCATTAATACTTGATAATGCTCCATATCCAATGCGGGCAAAGTATTGGTTTTACGGGCACTCCAGATAAACTGCTCAGGCGAAACACCTAAAACTTGTGCGATTAACTGTTGCTGCTGGGTCTCATCTAATTGCTGTGGTTTGAAATGGAAGGTAAAACCACGATACTGCTCATCTGGCAAATAATCCCGCGACACCACGGAATAAAACGGCGCATCAATGCCGATGATACCGGCTAACGGCTGCAACTTCAGCGCATTGTGTGGCACGACTACAGCAACAGACTCTACTGATGCGGTGCGAATTTTTGCCAAACTTTCTGCCAATGCAGGCGAGTAACCTTGTAACAGTTGCGCGGCATCGGTGACAGGCGTTGCCAGCACTAAATAACGACATTGCATCTGCTCGCCGCTACTGGTTTCTACTTGGAAACCCTTATCTAAAGGCTGTATAGCCTGCACAGTGGTTGAGATTTGAATATCAACCTGATGCTGTGTTAACTGTTGCGCAAAATTCAGTGCAATTTGCTGAATCCCTTGCGGCATAGTGAAACTTTTAATGACATCTTTGCGCCGCTTGCGTTTGCGAAATAACAAATCAGCGGGAAATTGATCCGCAGCTTGGCAAATCACCGCGTTAAAGGCATGGCGTAACACTGCTTCATAATTGGCTTTGCTAAAAATGCGCTGGTAATAATCGCGCACGCTTAAACCGTGTTTTTGGGTCACGAACAAGCGCGGCATAGAGAGCATTAAATGACCCCAACGCAGTTGTGATGGAATTTTTAACAATTGCCCATCACGCCATAAACGAAACGTAGAAACCTGTTTTTTCTGCACTTGGGGCAGTAATTGACAGTGCTCCATGATGTCGAGCAAGTGTTGATAAGAGTTAAAGCAAGAGTGTGTGCCTAACTCTAGCCAAAAATCCTTAGTTTGCTCAGGCGCTTGGCGAGAATCGAATAATCCGCCGACGGAGGCTTGTTGTTCTAACAATAAGGTACTTAAACCGGCTTGCTGGCTATACCATGCCATGCTCAAGCCGCTAATACCGCCGCCGATGATGATCATATCTAGTTGTTGCATACGCGGAAAAAGTTCCTAGTCTGAAAGCTTGATGTCTACACGTACCTTATCCGACTGATAACGCCCATGAAATTGCACGGTAGAGCGTTGATGATAGTGATAAGGGTATGGATATGCGGTGTAAGGTTGTTGGTAAATAATGGTGGGCGCACGCCGAGCAGCCGTGTCATAAGTCGATTCTACCGTTTGTCCTTGCATGCGATAGAGGTTTTCCACGGTGTCGATCATGTCATAAATTTCGTTGCTATTGCGCCCCATGCCCAAGGTGTTTAAAGCATTAGAACGGGCAATTTTTTGCTGGCTGGATAACAAGGCAAATTGTCCACTGGCCACCCGCTGCATTTCTGCGGATAAAAAGGTTTTTTCGATAGCAGTCAGGCTACGACTACGCCGCACAGTTTGCAAATTTTTTAACTCTATACGGTCAGCATAACCTTGACGCTGTGCAACGGTATTCGCTTGTTTTTGTATAGGCGCAGGTGTGGTTGCAACAGGTGCGAGAACTTCAGCAACAGGAGCAGGTTTAGGCGCGTTGGGAGAAGGAATGCTGTTATCAGGCAATTCATCAATCGCCATCACCGACATATTCTCAGCATTCTTTTCTGCACATGGTTTACCGCTTAGCGTCAATGAACCATCAGCGTGTTCACAACGGTAAATCAAGGTGACTTGCAAAGTTGCCATTAATAACGCACTGCTTAGTAAGATCATGATGCACACTCCTAAAGTGTGTAAGTGAATGATGGTTAAAGTATTGTTGATGACTAAGCAGCTTGTAAATAAGGTTAAACAGCAATGTAGGGCGGATAAGGCGCAAGCCGTCATCCGCCATCTTTTTTTGCATGATGCCAAGGAATAGCAATGTCGTTTAGAATGCTGTACGGCTCATTCTGCAAATTCTGATTCAGTCTTGTAGGATGGGCTGACGAAGGAAGCCCATCGTTTACCGCGACTGATGGGCTTCGTGCCTCAGCCCATCCTACAACTACACCAACTCCAACAACTTCGCGACTTCCACAAATTGCTTCACAAAATGCACCGTAACCCCTTCTTTCACATAATCCGGCAAATCATCAAAGTCGCGCTTATTGGCATACGGTAAAATCAATTCAAAAATACCGATACGCCGCGCCGCGATGACTTTTTCCCGAATACCGCCGACAGGGAACACTTGCCCTGTTAAAGTCAATTCTCCGGTCATCGCCACTGATTGCGACACTGCTTTACCTTTAGCTAAGGACAACAAGGCACTTGCCATGGTAATCCCCGCGCTAGGGCCATCTTTCGGCGTAGCACCAGCAGGAACGTGTAAATGGATGAATACAGTTTCAAAGAAGTTTTCAGGAATGGCAAAGCTGTCGCTGCTGCCGACAATGTAACTATAAGCAATCTCGGCGGATTCCTTCATTACATCGCCTAATTGTCCTGTTAATTTGAAACCTCGCGTATAACTGTGTACGCGGTTAGCCTCAATACTCAAGGTCGCGCCGCCCATTGCCGTCCACGCCAATCCCGTGATCACGCCCACGCCGCCTAATTGTTCCTCTTTTTCAAACAACGGTTTGCCGAGGAATTGCTCTAAATTATGTACCGTGACTTTAATCGGAGTCGGTGTTTCATTTAACACTTGGATCGCGGCCTTACGCGCAATAGTACCTAAGCGTTTCTCCAAATTACGCACCCCAGATTCTCGCGCATAATTTTCAATAATTTGCGTTAAGGTCGCGTCAGTAATTTTAAGCTGCTTTTTATCTAAACCGGCACGCTCTAATTGCTTGCTTAACAAATGTTTCTTAGCAATTTGCAATTTTTCGCTGGTCAAATAGCCTGACAGGCGAATCACTTCCATTCGATCCAATAACGGGCCTGGGATGGTGTCTAATTGGTTAGCGGTGCAGATAAACAACACTTTTGATAAATCAAAGCGCACATCTAAATAATGGTCTAAGAAATCGCTGTTTTGCTCAGGGTCTAACACTTCTAACAAGGCAGAAGCCGGATCACCGCGATAAGAACTGCCGATTTTGTCGATCTCATCCAGCATGATGACGGGGTTTGCATAACCGACTTCTTTCATGGCTTGCAAAAACTTACCGGGCATGGCACCGATGTAAGTACGGCGATGACCTTTGATCTCTGCCTCGTCGTGAATACCGCCGACTGAGAAGCGATAAAACTGGCGACCAATTGCCTGCGCAATGGAGCGACCTATCGATGTTTTACCCACCCCTGGTGGGCCGACTAATAACAAAATATTACCGCTGATATTACCTTTTAACTTACCAACGCCGATAAATTCAATAATGCGTTCTTTAACGTCGTCTAAACCCTCGTGATCACTGTCTAACACGCGACGGGCTTTTTTAATATCCAGCTTATCTTTGGAATATTTGCCCCAAGGCAATAAAGTCAACCAATCCAAGTAATTACGGCTTAAACTGTATTCCGCTGAGCCAGTTTCTAACACCGATAATTTTTTGATTTCGTCGTCAATGCGTTTTTGTGCATGTTCTGGCACAGACAACGCTTCTAAACGCTCTAAAAAGGTTTCGATTTCTGCCGTGCGGTCATCTTTCTCGATGCCTAATTCGCGTTGAATCGCTTTTAACTGCTCGCGCAAGAAGAACTCGCGCTGCTGTTTGTGCATCTTTTCTTCAACTTGGCGACGAATTTCCACTTGGGCTTTTGCCAATTCCAATTCCTTGCTTAACAACAGCAAGGCTTTTTCCATGCGTTTGCCTAAATCCAAGCACTCCAACACGTCTTGCAATTCCTCTTTTTTCGAGGAAGTCATGCTGGCGGCAAAGTCGGCTAAATGCGCGGGATTGTCAGGGCCAAAGCGTTCTAAGAACATTTTCAGTTCTTCGCCATACAACGGATTTAACGGCAGTAATTCTTTGATAGTATTGATGATAGCCAGCACATACGCCTTAACATTTTCATCATCTTTGTCATAATCTGTTTCGCTGAAATAGCGCACCCGTGCGGCAAATGGACGTTGGGTAGACACCCATTCTTCAATCTTAAAGCGCTGCATGCCTTCGACCACGATTTGCAACTGGTCGTCGGCTTGGCTCATACGATGCACACGGCACACCGTACCCATTTGGTAAAAATCGTCGGCTTCTGCTTCGTCGGCGGTTTCTGTGGTCACTAACATTAAACCGAACATTTTGTTATCGGTTTTAATGATTTTCTTAATGGTGTCTTTCCACGGATCGGTATCTACCAGCAAAGGGAACGCCTGACCAGGGAAGAAAGGGCGATTGCCAAGCGGCAGCAAATACAACACCGACGGCATCACATCTTTGACATTGACTAGCGAAGAAGCATTGCCACCTTCTTCCTCGTCGGTGATTTCGACCGTTTCCGCTTCGGCAATGGCCTCTGTTACTTCGGCATCACTGACATCTTCTTCGTCAATATCTGGTTCGCTATCAACTGCGTTAGCTTCGCTAATCTCTACGATTTCAGGCTGTTCGCTTGTATTATCATCATTGGGCTGCTCGTCATCCCATTGGTTTGCATCATCCGTTTCTTTAGTCATTGTGAGTATCCCTTATGTCATTATGAAAAGCGCAAACTTATGCTTGATTGCAAGGCTATGTGTTAATGTTTTACGTTTTTTAAAGCCCTTAATGGCTGGTGAGGGTTGCGCTGCGTCGTTTTTTTATCAGCTTACCGTCTAATTCGGGGGATGGAAAGATAAGTGTTTAACAATTCGCACAAAGGGCATGGCGTGTAGGGTTTACGCCGCGTCTGTTTGCGGTGCGAACGCGGAGAAGCCTTCGCTGAAGTTAAATCAATGCTTACATTACGACCATTTACCCTATTTAATTTTTAAAAATCAATTCATTACTAATTATTGAAGAACTTAACAAAATTGGAGCGTTGTTTGCTTTTATTCGGCGGTATGATATTAAATAACCGCAAAATAGTTTAAGGTAAACTGATTTTGTGATCATGAACTTCTAAAACCTGAGTTCGACGAAATATTTGTTGTAAAAACAATTGGTTTCTCGTTCCCACACGCCGTGTGGGAATGCAGTCACGACGCGCTGCGTCGTGGGTTTGTTCCAAGATCGAGCTAAATTCGCCGTTTAGTTCACTCGTGACGTAGCACGTCACGACTGCATTCCCAAATGGCATTTGGGAACGAGAATCATAACTTTGTTTTTAATGATAATTTTCGTCGAACTCAGGTTCTAAACGCTAAAGCAGCCTAGAGAACCTTATTTATGTTAATTCCTGTGATTTTATCCGGTGGGGTCGGCAGTCGTTTATGGCCGTTGTCTCGTGAACATTATCCTAAGCAATTACTGGCCTTAAGCGGTAATAAAACCATGTTGCAAGATACCGTGTGCCGCTTGGAAGGTTTACCCGAGTTAGCAAGGCCGTTAGTGGTGTGCAATGAGGCACATCGCTTTTTAATCGCTGAACAGTTACGCGCCTTAGGTTCTGATCCGTTAAATATTATTTTAGAGCCGATTGGTCGCAACACCGCGCCCGCTGTAGCAGTTGCCGCCTTAGCCGCGCAAAAAGTCAACGCAGAAGCCATTATTTTAGTGTTGCCAGCGGATCACATTATTCAACAAGCTGAGCGTTTCCGCACTGCCATCAGCGAAGGCATGTCGTTAGCAAAAGCGGGTAAATTAGTTACCTTTGGTGTAGTGCCTAGCTGCCCTGAAACCGGTTATGGTTACATCAAAGCCCAAGCGGAAATCGAGAAATCGGGCGCGTTCACCGTCGAAAAATTTGTTGAAAAACCAAATGCAGAAACTGCACAAGCCTACTTAGACAGCGGCGAATATTATTGGAATAGCGGCATGTTCTTATTCCGTGCTGACACTTATTTGAAAGAGTTAGCCCGCTTCGCGCCAGAGATGTTAAAAGCCTGCCAGCAGTCTTTCGACGAGTCTAAACAAGACAGCGACTTTTTACGTCTTGCTAATGACAGCTTTACCGCCTGCCCTAGCGATTCTGTCGATTATGCTGTGATGGAGCACACCGAGTCTGCGGTGGTCATTCCTTTATCTGCACAATGGAACGATGTCGGCGCATGGTCTGCTTTATGGGAAGTCAGCGAGCAAGATAACACCGGCAATGTGTTATTAGGCGATGTGTTAACCCACGACGTGAAAAACAGCTATTTACGCTCAGATCACCGTTTAGTTGCTGGTATTGGCTTAGAAGATATGATCGTGGTGGAAACGGCGGACGCGGTATTAGTGGCACCGAAAGAGCGGGCGCAAGACGTGAAAAAAATCGTCGAGCAGCTTAAAGCCAGCGGTCGCCATGAGGCGAATTTGCACCGTCGCGTGCATCGTCCTTGGGGCACTTACGAAAATATCGATGTAGAAAGCCGCTTCCAAGTGAAACGCATTATGGTGAAACCGGGCGCGAGTTTATCACTGCAAATGCATTATCACCGCTCCGAGCATTGGATTGTGGTGAAAGGTACAGCGCAAATCACCCGCGACGAAGAAACCTATTTGATGACAGAAAATCAATCCACTTATATTCCCTTAGGCATTAAGCACCGCTTAGCCAATCCGGGCAAAGTGCCGTTGGAAATCATTGAAATTCAATCAGGTGCTTATTTAGGCGAGGACGATATTGTCCGCTTTGACGACGTATATGGACGTAACTAAACCGTGTCATTAACACAAACGCTGCAACAATTCGCTGAACAAGGGATTTTTTCACATTTAGACCTACATTTCGGTCAATTCGTGCAGCGTTTGCACGGTACGCCTGACGACACCGTGTTATTAAGCGCGGTGTTAACCAGTCATTTCACCGCACAAGGCCATATTTGCTTACATCTGCCTTATGTGGCGGGGCAATTATTCCCCACGGTGTTAGAGACCGCTTTACCACAATTGCATTGCCCACGTTTGGAACAATGGCAAATAGCCTTGTTACAATCGCCAGTAGTGGGGCAGAAAGATGAATATAAACCGCTGATTTTAGAGCAAGACCGTTTATATTTATATCGCTATTGGCAATATGAACAGCAATTAGCCCAGCACATTCAACACTGGTTGCAACAACCTGATTTACCTGTCGATCAAGATTTGCTGCAACAAGGTTTAGCGCAATTATTCCCAAATGCTGATCCGGCAGATAAGCAACGCGAGGCGGCAATTCGTGCCGTGACACAGCGTTTTTGCATTATTTCCGGCGGGCCGGGGACAGGCAAAACGGCAACAGTGGTGCGTATTCTCGCTTTATTGCTGTCACAACAGCCTAAATTACAAATTGCCTTGGCTGCGCCGACCGGTAAAGCCGCCGCGAGATTGGAAGAAGCGATTAGTGCCGCCATTCCGCGTTTGCAATGCGATATTGAGCTAAAACAACGTATTCCCAGCCACGCCAGCACCTTACACCGCTTATTAGGCAGCCGTAACGGTTCGCCCTACTTTATTCACTCGGCAAGCAACCCCTTGTTACATGACGTGGTGGTCATTGATGAAGCCTCAATGGTGGATTTAGCGATGATGACCAAGTTAACACAGGCATTAAAGCCCAGTGCGCGACTGATTTTGCTCGGTGATAGAGATCAGCTTGCCTCAGTAGAAGCGGGCACAGTGCTAGGCGATTTATGTCAAATTGCTGAAGCGGGCAATCAAGCGTTAGCGAATAGTTTGGTATTGTTAGAAAAAAGTTACCGGTTTGATGCCAATAGCGGTATTGGTCAAGTGGCGCAAGCGATGCGACGCGGCGAAGCTGAAGCGGCGTTACAAGTGTTAAAGCAAGCGGATTCGCCTGCGGTGTCATGGCAAGAAGTGACAGCGGAGACTTTAAACGGTGCTGTGGCTTTATCGCTGTTACACGGTTATAAATCGTATTTATCGGCGCGAGAACCTTTGCAAGCCTTAACGCTGTTTAATCAATTCCGTGTGTTGTGTGCCACCCGTCATGGCTCGTTTGGCGTATCGTCTATTAATCGCTTAGTGGAACAAGTGTTAAGCGCGCATGCCGGTTTAAAACCTCAGTTTCGCTGGTATCACGGGCGACCGATTATGATCACGCGCAACGATTACCACTTGCGTTTGTTCAATGGCGATATTGGTTTGATTTTATGGACTAAAGGCTTAAACGAACCACAAGCTTTTTTCCCTGATCCTAACAGTCCTGACGGCGTGCGTATGGTGTGGCCTAACCGTTTACCGGAACACGAAACGGTGTATGCGATGACCATTCATAAAAGCCAAGGCTCTGAATTTGATAATGTGATGCTGGTGTTACCGGATCAGCATTCTGCTCTATTGACTCGTGAATTGTTGTATACCGGCATTACACGGGCGCGTAATCAGTTGCAGGTGTTTGGTAATTCAGGGGTGGTTAAGGAGGCGATTGGGCGGCGGATTCAGCGGAGTTCGGGCTTGCCGGAGGTGTTGGTTTAAGCATAAGTAGGTCGGATAAGGCGCAAGCCGTCATCCGACATCGTGCGCTTAAAGCTTACACATCAAGTGACAAACAGCTTACGGCGGATGACGGCTTACGCCTTATCCGCCCTACAAGACCGTGACAACGCTTAACTTAATGAGACGTGCTTGGCGTAGCATGACTGTCCATCACTTCAGGCTTAAGCAGCTCTGCTCCCGCAACGCTTACTTGTTGCAAACTCAGTTGATAAGCATCTGTAAACCAGCTTGCGCTGTCTGCATGCAGAAAATTCACCCGCATTTGCACGACTTTAGGCAACTTATCTGCATTGCCTTGTTGCAGTTGTAGAAAGTCGCTGGTGTTTAATATGATGGGGTTTAGCAGGAAACGCTGCGGTTTTAAACTGGGTAACAGTCGATAAATCGCGGATTTGCCATCACTGCTGCGCAGTTCTAATACAACAATTGGCGCACGGTATAAAAATGCCCCTATTTTACCTAATACACTGGGCTTAATATTCAG
>QKBZ01000443.1 GCA_003245895.1 Beggiatoa sp. | reverse complement strand
GTAGTTTTGTCATCCGAGCATCTAAACGAGCATCTCCAAAATTGACGGTTTTTACTTCCTCATTTACCCAGCTCATACTTCCCCCCTTTACTTTGCTTGTGACCTTATGGTGATATTAGGTCACAAGCTGATATATGTATAAGGATGAGCGCAAAGCGCGTGGGAGCCAGAAAAATATTTAAAGATAGCACTTAGTGCTATACTTTCTTCATGAGAATATTTAAAAACAAAATATTTAATAAGTGGGCATCAGAAGAAAAATTAGATGATGATGTCTTGAAAGCGGCGGTTGCTGAGATAGAACAGGGGCTTGTAGATGCTTACTTAGGTGGCGGTGTCATAAAAAAGCGTGTAGCGATGGATAATAGAGGTAAAAGTGGTGGTGTTAGAACGCTGCTGGCTTACAAAATGGGAGATAAAGCATTTTTTGTTTATGGTTTTGCTAAAAAGAATCGAGCAAACATTTCAACAAATGAGTTGAAGGCGTTAAAGCGGTTAGCTAAGGAATTATTTAGCTATGATGATATGGATTTAGCACAAGCTATTGAGCACGGTAAGTTAATCGAGGTAGATGTAAATGGATAAATCAATCTTAGAAATGGTGCATGAAACCGCTCAGGACTTGCATGCAGCAGGTATTATGAAGGATGCAACTTTGCGTGAGTTTGATGCCTTGTGTTTGCCACCTGTTAAAGAGTATACCGCAGAGCAGATTAAGTTGATTCGCCTAAAAAACCATGCAAGCCAAGGTGTATTTGCTGCTTATTTGAATACCAGCAAATCTACTGTACAAAAGTGGGAGCAAGGGAAGAAAAAGCCTAATGGTTCTTCTTTAAAGTTGTTGAATTTAGTCGATAAAAAAGGGCTTGAGGTTTTAGCTTGAGTTGAACTTGATCCCATCGGGATCGTTTTTTTATTCATTCCCGTCACAAATTGCTACCCATTATCAGAATCAGGATTTCCAAGCACAGAAACAAGGTCGTTTAGCTTTCTGTACCCTTAATCCTGAAAATTCTTAAATTCTGTAAATCCTGATTCTGACAATACGTCATTTCTGCAAAAATGCCTGCTTAACCTGCTCCGCCATCTCATGCCGTCCCAACTTAATCAAGCCCTCATAAGAACGCTGTAAAATCTCTTGTGCGGCTTCTATGTGATCCGCAGCCAGCAGAAGTTGTCCTAAATCCAATCCACAAGCCACAATGCCATCTACTCTGCCAGTGTGCAGCCATAACTGATAAGCCGCACTAAAATGATCCGCAGCCGTTTGCCAGTCTTGTTGCTGCACACAGATTTTGCCTAATGACCAACGGGCATGGGCAATTGTGTCACTAGCCGCCAATTGTTCCGCAACTTGATATTTTTCTTCATACAGTTGTCTTGCTTGCGTTAAGTTCCCTTGCTGAATGGCAATATCTGCAATATCGCCGAGGGTGACGGCGCGAGTGCGTTGCTCTGTTTCGGGTAATTGTGCCGCTAATTGCTCCAAAAATTGTAAAGCGTTTTCTGGCTGTCCTGCCTGTTGATAACTTCGCGCTGTCCACAACAACAACACCTCATCCGCTGCAACCTGTTCCGCTTGCAACAACTCAACCGCCTGCTGTCCCAAGGCCGCCGCTTTAGGGTAATTGCCCAAATTCTCATAAGCCCAATACAGCCCAGCCCCTGCCGCAGCCCGCACACTCTCAACATGCCCCGCCAACACCCCCAAACGTGTCAACTCAAACTGCACTTCCCGAGATCGCGCCGCCTGCCCCCAACAATCCCATAACCCCACAATTACCCGCTGTGCAATCCCCTTAATCTCCGCCTCAGCCAAGGGTTGTAACAACGACACCGCCAAGCGATTCACCGCCGCTGCTGCCAACTTAGGCACCACCACATCCGGCCAACCATCCCACAAACCCAAGGCCAACAAACGATCCACCGCTGCCTGATCTGCCAACTGCGCCAACACCTGACACGGCAAAGGCTGGGTAAACGCCTGCCCTGCCTGCAATAACGCCTGCTCAACCGGCGTTAACAAACCATACAACTCCTCCAACACCAAACCCTCTAACAACTTGCGCACCTCCTCCGCCTCACTCGGCAACTCTCCCCCCTTTAACCACTTCTCAACTTGCGCCAACACCCGCCCCGCCTGCGCAACATCCAAACGCGCTAAACGATACAACTTATCCTGCAATGCCGGATTACCCTGTGCCACCGACAAACAACGATGCACCAAGGCCGTATCCTCCAACACCACCTGCTCCCGATTCAACACCTGCCGCTGTAACCGCCACTGCTTCACCCGCTCGCCATCATCCATCGCAGGCAACGGCACCGACAACACACCCGCCGCTAAATCACGCCCCTGCCCATCCAACACCGTGAATTGATAACGGCTAGTCAACAACAAACGCGAGCGCGTTTGCCCACCCAACTGCTGAAACACCTGCAACACCGCCCGCAAAACCGGCTGATAAGTCGCCTTAACCCGATGCAACTGCCCCACCTGCGGCTCTAAAATCTGCTCTAAATCATCAATCACCAACAACACCGGCACCGCTTGCGCACAGGGCTGCGACAACACACAATGCAATGCCTCGGCTAACAACTCCGGCGACTGCTCCACCCGCTTCTGATAATCCGCAATCACTTTATTAATCTCAGGCTCGCCCAAATCCTTAAACGCCTGCAAAATATCCTCGGCATAATACTGCCCATACACCACCGCCAATTTAAGCTCCGGCAACCGCCGCCCCACCCGCGACGCTAAACTCGACTTACCTTGCCGCCCCATGCCATGCACTAACACCGGCTGAGCGGCTGAAGCCCGAAACGCTTTTAACACCCGCTGCAACTGCCGCCGCCGTCCCACAAACACCTCATGCCCCGCCACTGGCACTTGCTTGTTTTTATCCAAAAACGCTTTCTCACCATAACGCGCATCTAACGGCAACCGCGCTTGATCCCCCGCACTCAACACCCCGCCGCCCTGCTTACTCAAAAACAAACGCGCTAAATGCCAATCACTAGAACCATTAGGCCGCCGATACACCGCCGCCCGCGCTTGCCCCACCGCCTCCACTAACGACACCTTATGCACCAACTGCGCATACAACACCGCACTAAACTCGCTGGCCTCGGCATCACTCACCGCACTGCCCCAACCCAACACCGCTGACACGCCACCGCGCAATAAATCCAAAGCAAAATTGCTCGCCAGTGCCTCGCTGTCCTCCGCCTTGGTAAACTCCGCGCTATGACAAGCTGAGAGAAACACTAAACGCGGTGTTTTGCATAAAGTCGGATTTTGTAACCAACGCTCAGCGGTAATTAAATCCAAGTCCCCCAACTCAGACTCAAAACACAACTGTGGCGTGCCATCGACAATGCCGCCATGACACGACAAATGCACCACATCCGGCTCCACCTGCGCCGCCCGCGCACTTAACTCCGCTAAGGAACCGCTCTCCTCAACCCGCAAATCTAAGCCTAAACGCTCAGTCGCCTGCAAAATCGCCAACTCCTCCGCCTCATACGCCAGCACATGCTGCCCGACAGGCGAAGCTGCCATAAACAACACATTTAAGCGAAACGGCGAAGGCTCGGCAGACTCGTCCGCCTGTCCCACCCGACGCACTGGCATATAAACCGCCATAGGATCAAACGCCAAATGCTGTCCCTCAAACGCTAACAACTCCCAAGGTGCATTCAACACCAACAACGCCGCCTCACTGCGATCCCGCCGCTTAATCTCTATCTCCACCAACCAAGGCGCGGTAATTTCATCTAATACCCGTTCTAGCCAACCGGTTTGATTTAACCACTCGCCTAACTCTGATCCCAACTGTAACAACGCCTGCCGCTTCTCATCGCGCTGCGCTGCCAGTATTTGATAACGTGTGTTCCAATCTCGAAATAAGTCTAATGCTGCTTCATCTAAGTCGAGCGTTTCTGTGTCTAAACCGTCATGGCTTAAACGCAAACGATTTTCTTGTATGGTGAGTGTGGTGCTCATGGCCTGTCCTTTGGTCGTTATTTGTTTGCGGGCAAAAAAATGATCCCGTTGGGATCGAAAATAATCTTGTAGGTCGGATAAGGCGCAAGCCGTCATCCGACATGAGGCTTGTTGTCTGAATCAGAATTTACAGGATTGAAGAATTTTCAGAATGAACTGTGCTGAAAACTAAATTGCACTAACTGTTTATGGTGGAATATGCTGCGCTATTCCACCCTACTATATTTTGTCCTATGTCTTAGGACACGGGACGCGGCTTTTAATGTTAACGCTGTTCAAACTTCCACATCTTTAATCCTGAAAATTCATTAATTCTGTAAATTCTGATTCAGACAATTAGCCCTATGTCGGATGACGGCTTGCGCCTTATCCGACCTACAAGGCAAATATGATCCCATCGGGATCGCTTTCCCCAAACCCACAAAACGATCCCAACGGGATCATCTTCCCCTACTTATCCTTACTCCCCACCTTAACCTGCTGCTTAGGCAAATTCCCCAACCGTTCATAAGTCGTCGATAACTCGCACAGCCAATGTGCTAACCCCTCGGTGAGTTGATCAGGCCGATAGCGCCATACCCAATTATGATTTGAAGTATGACCGGGAATGTTCATGCGGGATTCTGCACCTAAGTTCATCGCATCTTGTAACGGTGCAATGGCAATCTCGGCGGTGGATGACCATGCCAAACGCATTAACACCGAGCTAGCGGCTTCGCCCATGAAAAATTTATCGACGTAACGGCGTACCCGTTCGCGGTCGGTTTCGCTTAACTCGTGATCAAACCATGCGCGGGTAGTGTTGTTGTCGTGGGTGCCGGTGTAGACCACGGCTTGTTGTTCGTAGTTGTGCGGTAAAAACTCGGTGGAGTCTTCGTCAAAAAAGGCGAATTGCAGCACTTTCATACCAGGGAAACCGCAGTCTAAACGCAAGGTTTCCACCGACTGCGTGATGATGCCCAAGTTTTCCGCAATGATCGGCAACTTGCCTAAGTAACGCTCCATAGTTTGGAAAAATGCCAGTTTAGGGCCATCCACCCATTCGCCATGTTGCGCGGTGGGTTCGCTGGCAGGAATTTCCCAATATTGCTCAAAGCCGCGAAAGTGGTCGATGCGGATTAAATCGACTAATTCCAGCAAACTAGCAAAGCGTTGTCGCCACCAGTGGTAGTCGTCTTTTGCCATGGTGCGCCAGCGATAGACTGGATTGCCCCAGCGTTGACCGGTCACACTGAAATAATCCGGCGGTACACCGGCAACCACGGTTGGTTGTCCTTGTGCGTCTAATTTAAATAGCTTTGGATTCGCCCACACATCGGCACTGTCATAAGCAACAAAGATCGGTAAGTCGCCAATGATTTGCACATGGTGCTGGTTGGCGTAGCGTTTTAAGGCTTGCCATTGGCGGAAGAATTGATATTGCACAAAGCAATGGTATTGAATTTCTGACGGGTGTTGCTGTTGCCATGTTTGCAAAGCACTTGGGGCGCGTTGTGCTAAAGCGGGTTCCCATTCATGCCAGCTTTTGCCTTGGTGAAAGGCTTTTAAGGCAGAAAAACTGGCGTAGTCGGTGAGCCAGTGTTGTTGCTGTTGGCAAAATTGTTCAAAAGCCAGTTGATCTGCTTCTGTGGCGTGTTGTTGAAACTTGTCAAAAGCAGCGTGTAAACAGCGTTCTTTCCACGGAATTAAACTGGCAAAGTCCACTGCTTCGCTACGGGCGGGCGGCACATTGGCGACTTGCTCAGCAGTTAAATAACCCTCTTGTTGCAATTGTTCCAAGCTGATTAATAACGGATTACCAGCAAAGGCTGATAGGCATTGATAAGGCGAGTTGCCAAAAGAGGTAGGCCCTAACGGCAAAATTTGCCACAGCGTTTGTTTAGCTTGGGCGAGGAAATCGACAAATTGATACGCTGCTGTGCCTAAGTCGCCAATGCCATGCGGGCTGGGCAGAGAGGTAGGGTGCAGCAAAATACCGGAATGACGTGTCATAAAGCGTTACATCCTATGGATTAATAATTGGTGGCAAAATTTTTTTGCAGGCATTCTCCTCAAACCCCTGCAATATTTTTTCATTATGTAGGTGTTATGCGGTTAGCGATGAGAATGGTTGTAGGTCGTATCAGCGTAGCGTCATACGACATATCGGCGGATGACGGCTTGCACCTTATCCGCCCTACAAAACAGCATCGATTTGCATCACATCTATTATGTTAAGTTGCGTCTTAGCAGCACAGCTTGGGCATTATTTAAGGTCAAAGGCTCGTCAGCACTGTTAAAACTTAGACCTGTTGTTGCTAACGCCAATTGCCATGCGGTGGCAGGCACTTGCGCCAGCAACTGTGCAGGTGTGATCGTGATGGGTTCACCTGCCATGTTCGCGAGTAGGCCGAGTTGTTCTGTGTGCTGTGGGTTTTGTCGCCAGCCGTAATAAAGCGTGCTGCCTGCACTGGGTTGATAATAAGCTAACTGATCTTGATCTGACATTAAGTTATGTTGTAACCAAGGGCGATGGCGGCGGAATTGGCGTAGTTGATAGTAAAATTGGGTGCGTATCAGGCTAACTTGATCCCAATGGGCAGCAATTTGGCAATAATCGTGCAAATCTGCAAACCATGCTTGTGCTAATTGGCGCAAACGTGGCAGATCAAGCGGTGTATCTTGCAATAATGGCGGGTTGGCATTGAGCAAGCTTACTAAGGCTTCAGGCTGATAATCGACCACGCTGCCGAACTGGTGAAGCTGCTGCATAAGGCGTTGTGTGCTTGGGTAGTCAATGCAGCCCAAGGCTTTTAAGCGCGAAAAAAAGCGGCTGTGGGTGTAGCATTCCGCACTGACTAACCACGGAAAGGCAACCGCTTCGCTGGCGGCTAAACTAATCACACTGTCATCGCTTTCTAGTAAGCGAAAAAAGCTCCACGGTGCGCGACTGGTGACGGCTAAAAAGTCTTGTGGCACACCTGCTAAAAAGGCATGTGTTAACAACATCGCGGCGGGGTGGTCGTAGGCATTGCGCAAGAGCGTGGGCAGGTCTTGGCCTAAACGCCAGTTAGTATTGGCGGTGTGTGGCTGTTGGGCAGCACGGCGTAAGGTGTCGTGATTGCCAAAACCGTTCACCCAATGATCGCCATGTTGAGCAATTTCCTGTACTCGCCATGCTTTATCTAGCCAAAACGTGGACTCTGTGGCGGCGTTCATGGCAAAGCTTAACGCCCCCCATTGAAACGCATTCGCTTGCTGTTGTGTCACGGCTTGGTAATGCGCAGTTAATGGCCAATCTTTACCGCCTGTGGGGCGACCGTCTTCAAACACGAGCCACGGGCGATAACGCTGCCCGCATACTTCGGCGCGTAATTCGCCCAAGGCTTGCAAAAAAGCATCGTCATATTGATATTGCTGTTGTTCGCTGTCCCAGCAGCGGATGTCTTGCGACGCATCGATGCGTAAACCATCAACACCCCAATTCAATTTTCGCCGCACTAATTCTAATAACAAAGCCCTAACCATTGGCTGTTGCATGTTGAGCGCGATGCCATACGGCGTATTGCCTGCTAACCATGCGGGGCTGAGGATTTGCTGTGCTTGCGGATGGGCATGGTTGAGCACAATGTCGAGAATTAAGCGGATTGGACGTTGTGGGAAATTGTGCAAAGTGGCGATGAAATCGACGAATTCATCAGGGCGTGCGCTGTCTAATAAACTGGGATTAATCGCAGCAGTGCCACTGATTAAGGTGTCATAACCCCAGTTTTGCATATACGGACGACGCACATTGACCACAACGCTGGTTTGTTCGGAATCCTCATTGCTATCAAGTTGCCAACACTGTTCGGTTTCTGATTCGGCGACTAATTCAATGGGCAACACTTGCAGCGCATCGTAAGCCAGAAAATTATAGTCCGTAGCAGATAAACTGGCATTTTGCTGCACTTTGTCCGCCAAGCTTTGATATAAGCGTGTTAAACCGGCAAAGCTACCTTGTGGGGTTGCGGTGGGGATGTGTAATTGCAAAATCGCGCTAGGGGTGGGTGTGTAAGTGTGTTGGTGAGTATCTTGTTGCCAATAGGCTGCATGGCTGAAGTAATCCGCATCAGCCCGCGTGCGATCTAAGGTTTGGCGGTCGTAAAACTCTGCGGGGGCGTGACTGCCAAAGGGGCGCGAATAGGCTAGCGGATCATGTAGGTATTGCCATTCGCCTTGCTGGTTGCGATAGCGAATCCAATATAAATGCCCTAAGCGTGCGCCAGTACCCGCAATCATGTTTTCATAAACACCCCATAAATAATCCCCATCGCGCACAATGGGCAGGCGTTGGCGGTGAAAAGAGACTAATTGCTGGCGGGTGTTAAAACTAAACGGTGTATGTGCATTAAACAGTTCTAATTGAATATCATCATTTAAAATCTGTTGTTGTGCTAATTCGGGTGCCCAAAAACCTAACACCGCATGTTGGTTGGCTTGTTGTGCGCCTAAGCGTAAAGCAACCACTTCAGCCGTTAATTGGCTGGAACCGTGAGCACTTAAAGTATTGTGTACCCAGTGAATTAAGCTGTGGGTACTTTCGGCGAGTAAACGAACAGTCATGCAAACGCCTCCTTGAGGGCTGCCAGTATTAAGCGGGTTGGCAAAACACTAACAGACCGCACGGGGGCTGTACAGCGTGGGGCTTGGGCTGGTTTGTAGGATGGGTAGAGCGAAGCGAAACCCATCATTTTGCAGAATGATGGGTTTCGGCGCGAGATAGTTTTGTGGCTAAAACAATATCATGGGCGCGCCTCTACCCATCCTAGTGTGTCCTGAAGGAAAGCAATGGCTTTCCCCGCTGTATTAAAGATGAGAGAAGGTCTCTTGGTTTCGGCAACCCGATGTTGGAATCAAACCGCCCCGTGCGGCTATCGTAAAAAGCGAGTGTCGTGAGCGACGTGGGAAAAGGCAGTACGAAACTGTCAGGTGTGTATGACGGAGATGAACAAAAGTGAACCTTTGATGAGGTGTCGAAAGGAATCTGATACTGTCAAAACCTGATTTTCTAGGGTAAGTCAGGGATAAGTCACGACGTGAGCGGGTTACGGACGTGGCGGCAGTCGGCATAGAAAAGGCATGAACGTTATATAGGCTTTAATACGGAACAGGAGAACCTGTCGTCCTGATGCGAAGAGAAAAGCTGTTAAGGTGAAAGTATCAATGCAGGACACAGGGGCGGATGCGCTCGTAGTAGTGATGAAGTGTCTGTAATGGACATGGAGCGAAGGGGCGCACTCATTCATATCTGATGGAGTTTTACAACTGTTAATCAGG
>QKBZ01000362.1 GCA_003245895.1 Beggiatoa sp. | reverse complement strand
ACAAAGTTATGCTTCTCGTTCCCACGCGCTTTGCGTGGGAATGCAGTCGTGACGTGCCACGTCACGAGTGAACGAAACGACGGATTTAGTTCGATCTTGGAACAAACCCGCGACGCAGCGCGTCGTGACTGCATTCCCACGCAAAGCGCGTGGGAACGAGAAACCAATTGTTTTTACAACAAATATTTCACCGAATTCAGGTTTACTTTAGTAAATCCTGATTCAAACATTGTACAGAAATTTGTGGCGGATGACGGCTTGCGCCTTATCCGCCCTACGAAGAGTGTTAAGGCATTGCCGTATTCACTTGAACAGGCTCCAATTGCTGTTGCTGTGCTTCTTGTTCCTCATCAATACGCATTTTATCTAAGCTGTATAAATAAAAGGTTTCTTGATTGAGCAAGGTTTTAATCGCAGACATGCGATTTTTAAATTGCTTCACAATCGGTGTGTTATCCACTTCTGGATTAACAATTTCTGGCACCATTAATAATACTAACTCGGTACGTTCATAACGTTTCGTGGTTGCAGAAAATAAGGTGTCACCTAATACTGGAATTTTTCTTAAGCCTACAATGCCATCTTCTGCATTGTCATAGCCGTCTTGAATTAAACCACCAATCACAATTGGCGTACCATTACGCACCACGACTAGGGTTTCTATTTTACGTTGTGTAAAAGAAGGGTTGCCATCGCGTATTGTTCCCAAGTCAGAAATTTCTTGTGAAATCTTTAAGTTAATAATGCCATCATCATTAATACGCGGCTCTACCGATAAAATCACACCGACGCTTTCATATTGTGGCGCAGAGTTTACAATTTGACCTGTCGTGGTGACATTAGTTGCCCCTGGAATGGGTTCCCGTGAACCGACTTCAATACGCGCTTCTTCATTATTACGCACTAAAATAGAAGGTCGAGACAAGACGCGAATGTCACTATTGGCTTCCATCACATTTAAGATGGCATTTAAACCACCAGACAAATAATTTAAGGTTAAACCTGCAAATTGAGAAGCTGCGGTTGTGGTTGTGGTGTCATTCTCAGTTATGGTGTTGTCATTCGCAGCTAAGTTAGCCTTAACTTGCGACGAGTTATAACCTATCGTGCCATGACCATCACCTAAAATACCATTCCAATCAACCCCATAGCGGGTATCTTCGGTCAAGCTCACCTCTGCAATCACCACATTAACCATCACCTCTTTTGGCGCACGGTCTAAAATGCGAATCGTTTCTAACAATTGACGATAATCACGCGGTGTAGCACGCACGATGAGACTGTTGGTTTTATCATCCGCTGTGATTTTAACTTTTAACTGCGCGGAAACAGCCGTCCCATTGCCGCTATTATTGTTATCACTTGGCGGCGGTGGAGCCTCTACCGTAGTGCCATCCGTCATTTGCAATAAGCTAGGCGGTTGTGCTTGGTTCTGTGCATTATCAGGCTTGGTTTTATCATCATCATTGCTGTCTTCAAACACGCTTGACAGTGTTGAAGCCAGTTCCTTCGCATCCAAGTTGCGCACGTTGTAGATAAACACTTGCTCAGTGCTTTCGTCGCTGCGCTCATCTAACACATTGACCCACATTTCAACATCTTTAAAACCACTGCTTGGTGGTGCAACCACTAAAATGGCGTTAATTCGTTCTAAGGCCAGCACTTGATAAGCAATAGTGGAGCTACCCCCCATTGCTTGTAAAATCTTGTCTAAATCAGCTTGTACTTCGCCCGCTTTGCTATTTTGTAAGCGGAATAAACGCACGCCTCGATGCAAGAACGGGTCTGCATCGACGATTTTTAATAATTGATTGACGCGCTCGATACGCTCAGGTGAAGCGATAATGCCAATAATATTTAAGCTAGGCAGGCTTAAAATGCGTCCGTTGGGCTGTAACAATGGTGTTAACACATTGACTGCCGCATCAGCCGAAATAAAGCGCAATGGTGTGACTTGCATCACTTCAGCCGCGTTGGTGTTGGTGACACTGTCACCCATGCCAATGGTGGGCGGTAATGAAGGGCCTTCTTTTTTGAAGTGATAGACGTTGCCTTTACGCTCCATGCTGACACCGGCATCGACTAACAACAATTGCAGCAACGGCCACAAGTCATCACGTTTTAAGTCGGAAGACGTGCGGATTGTCACCTTGTCATTAATCGTCGGATCGATCACCGTGGCAATATCTAAATCCGAGGTGATGGTATCGATAATTTGTCGTAACTCGACCTGCTCATAATTAAGCGAAACCGGCGCATCAGCAGGCAAGCTAGACACGTCTAAGCTAGCACTTTCCCCTGTGCGCGTGCCGACATTCGGTAAACTGCCAATTTGATTCACCTGTAACATGGGGTCAGCAGGCGCATTGGTCAGTTCTGTAACCGACATTAAATCAGTGTTGCCCGCTGTAGGTGGTGGCGTAATCCCCATTTGTGCTAATTCAAAAGCACTCATAGGCTTTTCTTTGGGCGGCGGCGTGCTGCAACTAACCGTTAATAAGGTGCTGCACAAGAACCAAAGCTGATAAGGTTTGATGTTAAACGACATAATTTCTCTTTAAACCACACGTTTTTTAAATGAGGTGGGTAAAATGTAGCTTTTTGCGTTAATTGAAATACACAATTTGTTAGACGAACTCTTAAAGCGGTTTTCTCGTTCCCATCATCCCGATGGGAATGCATACTGTGTCGCTCCAGCGGCATGTATAGTCATGTGAATCCGCTGTTTAGCTTGACTCGCGCCGCTGGAACGACGCGGCATGCATTCCCACCAACATGGTGGGAACGAGTTAATCTAGTACTGAATCTGATTAATACTAAACACCGCTGACAACATGACAATCACAATCGTCCCCACTAACACACCCATTAATAAAATTAACGCAGGCTCTGCTAAGGACACTAAACGACTGGTTTTCTGTTTGACGTTGGTATCAAAGGTTTCCGCTAATTTTTCTAAAATTTCTGCTGTGCGTCCTGATTCTTCACCCACAATCACTAATTGCGATAACAAAACCGGAAACGTGCCTTCTTTATTTAAGGCATGACCTAAACTGCTACCACCGCGCACCGCTTCTTCCGCTTGCGCTACGGTATCTGTTAACACTTGGTTATCCATTACCCCGCGCACGATGTGCAAGCCTTTAAGCAAAGGAATACCCGCACCGAGCAAAGCACCTAAGGTGCGGCAAAAACGCGATGATTCGGCTTCTAGCAACAAGCTGCCCAATAAAGGCACAGAGAGTAAAAACTGATCTCGTTGCAAGCGCGTTTCTGTGCTGCGGTCTAATTGTTTCCAGCCATAAACCACAACAAAAGGTAATGGAATTAACATCCAACCCCATGTTTTTAACCAGTGGCTGATATTCAGCAATAAAGCAGCGGCTGGCGGAATAGATGTACCCATGTTTTCAAACATATTGGCGAACTGCGGCACTACATACACCAGCAGTAAAATCACACTTAAAATCCCCACCACACCCAAAATCATTGGGTAAATCAGCGAACTAATTACGGTGCGGCGTGCGGCATCAGCGTTCGCCATGAAATCGGCTAATTTCGGCAACAAGTGATCTAAAATGCCGCCTTCTTCCCCCGCATGCACCATGTTGATATACATGCGCGAAAAATATTGCGGATAAGACTGTAACGCATCAGCAAGGCTTTTACCTTCTTTCACCGATTGCCGTAAATCAGCAATTAACTGTTGTACCACCGGTTTAGGATTTAAGTTTTCCAATAAACCCAAGGCGCGATCCATAGGAATATGCGCTTCCACTAAAGTACATAAACCATTGGTAAAATCAATCACATCGCGGTTGCTAATCCGCTGTTTAAACAAGCCGCTGTCGCTGCTATCGGCTTGTTGCTCTACCTTGACTGGGATTAACTGCCGCGATTGTAAGGTGCTGACCACCTCTTGCTCGGTTTCAGCACTGACCTGTCCAGTGACAATTTTGCCGTTAATATCACAGGCTTGATACTGGTATTGATGTAAGGCCATCTGCAATCCTGTTGCTAATTAAGTCGCACGGGTCACGCGCACAATTTCTTCTGGCGTGGTAATGCCTTGATACAGTTTTTCTAACGCATCGCCGCGCAAGGTACGCATGCCTTCTTTAATCGCTTGCTGACGAATTTGGTTGGCATCACCGGCACTGCTGATAATGTGGCGCACTGAGTCAGTAATTTCTAAAAATTCGTATAAACCAACACGACCTCGATACCCCGTATTGGCGCAGCGTTCACAACCTTTGCCACGGCGAATCGTTGGGCAATCGCTTTGCTTAATGCCTAATAAACTGGCTTCATCTGCGGTCAATTCTTGGTCTTCTGCACAATGTACGCACACTTTACGCACCAAGCGTTGCGCCATCACTGCCATTAAACTAGAGCTGATCAAATAAGTGTCAATGCCCATATCTTGCAGACGAGTCACTGCACCCGCCGCATCGTTAGTATGCAAAGTGGAAAACACTAAGTGACCAGTTAAAGCGGATTCAATGGCAATTTCAGCGGTTTCGCTGTCCCGAATCTCCCCTACCATGATAATGTCAGGGTCTTGCCGCACGATAGAACGCAAGCCAGCGGCGAAGGTTAAGCCAATTTTAGCATTAACGTGAATTTGTGTAATACCTTCTAACTGGTATTCTACAGGGTCTTCAATGGTGATGGTTTTTTGCGTACCAGTATTAATTTTTTCCAGCGTGCCATAAAGCGTCGTGGTTTTACCGCTACCGGTTGGCCCTGTCACTAACACCATGCCATGCGGTTGTTGAATCACGCGGTTAAACGGTGTTAACACATCTAACGGCATGCCCAATTTGTCTAAATCTACATGCACGTCGCTACGGTCTAAAATCCGCAATACCACTGACTCGCCATGCACACCCGGTAAGGTGGATACCCGCATATCTAAAGCGCGATCCCCCATGGTGTACTGAATACGACCATCTTGCGGTAAACGCTTTTCGCCGATGTCGAGTTTCGCCATCAGCTTAACCCGTGAAATCACCGCCGCTTGTACGTTAGCAGGCAGGCGTTCGATATTCACCATCACGCCATCTACCCGACAGCGCACCACTAATTGCTTTTCTTCTGGCTCAAAGTGAATATCACTGGCACTTAAGTCTAAGGCGCGTTCCATTAAGTGATTCACCATGCGAATCACGGGCGCGTCTGAAGCTAAGTCGCGTAAATAGTCATTATCTAATTCGGTCATGCCTTGGCTATCGCCCGCGTTGTCAATCTCTGGCGCAAGGCGGGCGCGCCAATGCTTGATCAAGCGTGCAACTTGATCTTCAGAAGCCTGTTGGAAGCGGATTTGATTGCCCAGCATAAAGCGGATTTTGGCGCGGTCTTCAATTTCCGGCGGCTCGTGGAATAACAAACACGGGTCATCGGGGAATTGCTCAACCGGCGCGATGCTTTTTTTAGACAGCAATTGAGTAAATAGCGGTAGGTTTAACTGTGCCAAGCTCATGATTTAAGACTCCGCAGGGATCACATCAGTGTTTAAATTTTCCAACCGGCTAAAGCCAGTGATCTTCATGTCCACACCTAAGTTTGTGCCACGTTCGCTACGAATGTCCATGCTCACGACAATTAATTGCGCGGGTGCTGCTTCAAGGGCTTTTAAAAAGGCAATTAATTTAGGAGAGTCCGTGCTGAATTGAATAGTTTGTGTCACTAACATCCAGCTTTCGTTGGTATTAAATTCGGGTACCGCCATCGAGCGGAAGGTGATTTGATGTTGTTTGGCTAACTCTTGCAACACACCTTGCATTTGCGCGGCAACTAAGTCGCGGGTCGTGCCTTTTAACAACGCACCGTTAACGCGATCTAAATTTTGCTGCGCTTTTTCATAAGCTTCTTGCCAAACTTGCGTTGCTTCGCCGAGTTTTTGATAGCGGTCTAAATCGGTTTTTACTGCTGCGATGTTGTTTTGATAATCTTTGATTAAGCCCCAGCCCGCCGGAATGATGACAAACGGCAGCATATAGCCTAAGAAAATCAATAACATGATGGTCAGCAGTCGTTTTTCTTTTGCCGTCAAGAGGGGTTCAATCCTAAGTGTTTACGAAAACCAGTGGGCATTACGCAGTTACTTGTAACTGTTGTAGGTCGCATAAGCATAGCGTCATGCAACGTTAACGGCGGATGACGGCTTACGCCTTATCCGCTCTACAACAAACTGTAAACTGCGTAATGCCTAATCTATTAAATCGCCTGAATTTTGACGACTTGTGCTTCTAACTGTTGTAAAGAAGCGGTCATTTCTGCCACCCGTTGCCGTTCAGTAGCCACAATAGCTTCAGGGGCGCGCGCAATAAAGTTTTCGTTGTTCAACTTGCTGTTGCACTTGTCTAACTCTTTGCGCAGTTTGTCTAACTCTTTGTTTAAACGCTTCAGCTCGGCTTCCTTGTCGATCAAACCGGCTAATGGAATCATCACTTGCATTTCACCGACTAGGGCTAATGCTGATTCCGGCGCAGAATCAGTCGGTTGTAACCAAGTGACTTCTGCTAAACGCGCTAAACGGGTTAACAATTTCTGATAATCAGCTAAACGTTGCGCATCAGTATCGCTACCATTTTGCAGCAATACAGGCACTGCTTTCGCGGGTGAAATATCCATTTCTGAGCGAATGCGACGCACGCCTAATACAAATTGTTTTAACCACTGAATTTCTTGTATCGCAACTGCATCAACCTTATCGACTTGCTCAGTTGGGTACGCTTGTAACGAAATGGTGTCACCGCTGACACCTGCTAACGGTGCAACCCGTTGCCATAATTCTTCGGTAATAAATGGCATGATAGGGTGCATTAAGCGCAACAAGGTTTCTAAAACGTGAACTAAAGTATGGCGTGTGCCACGTTTTGCCGCGTCGCTAAATTCGTCACTTTGCAATACCGGTTTCGATAACTCTAAATACCAGTCGCAATACTCGTTCCAAGTGAACTCATATAAGGCATTTGCCATCAAATCAAAACGGTAATGCTTAACGTGTTCTGCAACTTCTGCTTCCAGTTGTTGCAAGATCGAAATAATCCAGCGGTCGGCTACTGACAATTCAATATCAGTATTGTCTAAGCCAGTATCTTGCCCTTCGGTGTTCATTAACACATAACGGGTCGCATTCCATAACTTGTTACAGAAGTTGCGATAACCTTCGATCCGATTTAAATCAAAGCGAATATCACGGCCTGTTGAAGCCAAGGCGGTGAAGGTGAAGCGCAAGGCATCAGTACCAAAGGACGGAATACCATCAGGGAATTGTTCGCGGGTATGCTTCTCGATCTTAGGTGCCATGTCCGGTTGCATTAAACCGGTGGTACGTTTCGCCACTAACACTTCTAAGGACACACCGTCGATTAAATCTAATGGGTCTAATACGTTACCCTTAGATTTCGACATTTTCTGACCGTCAGAATCGCGTACCAAACCGTGAATATACACCTCACGGAACGGCACATCGTCCATAAACTTCAGGCCAAACATAATCATTCTGGCAACCCAGAAAAAGATAATGTCAAAACCGGTGACTAACACGCTAGTCGGGTAGAAGGTTTTTAAACGATCTGTTTGCTCAGGCCAGCCTAAAGTCGAAAATGGCCATAAGGCAGAGGAGAACCATGTATCTAATACGTCGGTATCTTGGCTTAATTTCAATGGCGCGGCTAATTGATATTTTTTCCGCACATCGTCTTCATCGTAACCGACATACACATTGCCTGCCTCGTCATACCACGCAGGGATACGATGCCCCCACCAGATTTGACGGCTGATACACCAGTCTTCAATGTTACGCATCCATTCAAAGTAAGTTTTACTCCAGTTTTCTGGAATAAAGCGAATGCGTCCATCTTCCACCACTTTGATCGCTTCAGCGGCTAACGGTGCAACTTTGACATACCATTGATCAGTTAAGAATGGCTCGATCACGGCGTGACTACGGTCGCCACGCGGTACCATTAACTTATGCGGTTTAACGACGACTAATAAGCCTGATGCTTCAAAATCCGCCACGATGCGTTTACGCGCTGCAAAGCGATCCATGCCGCGATAGGCTTGAGGCGCGTTGTCATTAATGCAAGCATCAATGGTGAGGATATTAATCATCGGCAAGTTGTGACGCTGACCGACCGCATAGTCATTGAAATCGTGTGCAGGGGTGATTTTCACACAGCCAGAACCAAATTCAGGATCGACGTAAGTATCGCCAATAATCGGAATGGTGCGCCCAGTGAAAGGCAAGGCAATCTCTTTACCGATTAAATGTTGATAACGCTCGTCGTCAGGATGTACCGCGACGGCGGTGTCGCCTAACATGGTTTCAGGACGTGTGGTGGCAACGACTAAGCTATCTGATCCATCGGCTAATGGATAGCGCAAATGCCATAAGCTGCCTTCTTCTTCTTGTGAAATCACTTCTAAGTCTGACAATGCGGTATGGAACACAGGGTCCCAGTTCACCAGACGTTTACCGCGATAAATCAAACCTTCATCATATAAACGAACAAAGACTTCGCGCACGGCGTTAGATAAGCCTTCATCCATGGTAAAGCGTTCATGTCCCCAGTCGAGTGATGCGCCCATGCGTCGTAATTGGCGCGTGATATGTCCACCAGACTGTGCTTTCCATTCCCACACTTTATCAATAAAGTTTTCCCGTCCCAGACTATGGCGGCTCATGCCTTGCGCACCAATTTGGCGCTCGACCACCATTTGCGTGGCGATACCAGCGTGATCCGTGCCCGGTTGCCATAAGGTTTGTTGGCCTTGCATCCGGTGATAACGGGTGAGCAAATCCATTAAAGTATCTTGGAATGCATGCCCCATATGCAGCGTACCGGTCACATTTGGCGGAGGGATCATAATGCAATACGGCGCACTGTCCCCACCATCGGGCGAAAAGTAACCCCGTTCTTCCCAAATTTCGTACCAATGCTGCTCAATAGACTGCGGGTTATAGGTCTTTTCCATAAGTACGTCTTTTTTTACTGTGTAGTGAATGGTGAACGCTGCATTATAGCGGATTGTGTGCGATGTGTTGAATAAGTTTAAGTTTTTTCGTAAGCCAATATGTAGGTCGGATAAGGCACAAGCCGTCATCCGACATTTCTCTAAAGCCGAACTGTTTACGGCGGATGACGGCTATCGCCTTATCCGCCCTACGAGAATGTCTAATTCAAGGTGTCTTGTATGATGTTTCACTGGCTACAACGCCTATTTAAACCTGTTCCCACCACCACAGAAACAGACAAATTACCCGCTGAGGTCAAGTTATTGCTGTTAAATACCCATTTGGCGGAAGCTGAGACACAAACCGCCGAATTTGAACAGCGATACCAATGCAAGCTAAGCCAGTTTGCCACGCAAGCTTATACAGACAGTCATTTAGTGCCAGCCTTAAACACATGGCAGGCAGCACAAGCACAGCGCGAGCGGTGGGCGGCGCAGTTAGCACCGTTATACACCGCTAAAGAAGACTAGCAGTTATCTTGTGAATAAGTTCGCAAACTCAAGCGCTTCCGTTACGAATATGGCATAATAGGCGGCTGCATATAAATTTGTTTATGACAAACCTTCATTAAATTTATCTGATGCGGGTTTATCATGATTTGCCTGCTGATGTCCTCTATACATCACCAGCGAACGTATTAACACAATAGATGAACGCCGAGCACCTCAAATAAAACAATAAGCACTTATAAAAGATTGCAAACCTTAAGCTGACCGCCTAAAGTGCCTCCTTTTTTCAGCTATTCCACTTAACAGCCCGTTTTTACTCCAGTCAAATCGAGGAGAAACCTTCAATGCCATCGCGTAGAGAACTCGCTAATGCCATTCGTGCCCTGAGTATGGATGCGATTCAAAAAGCTAAATCCGGCCACCCAGGCGCACCGATGGGGATGGCGGACATTGCCGAAGTGTTATGGAACGATTTTCTACAACATAACCCTAGCAACCCGCAATGGCCTAACCGTGACCGCTTTGTATTGTCTAACGGTCATGGCTCCATGTTGTTGTATTCATTGTTACATTTAAGTGGCTACGACTTGTCGATTGACGATTTAAAACAATTCCGTCAATTACATTCTAAAACCCCCGGCCACCCAGAATATGGCTATACCGCAGGCGTAGAAACCACCACTGGCCCGTTAGGTCAAGGGATTAGTAACGCAGTCGGTATGGCAATCGCGGAAAAAACCTTAGCCGCACAATTCAACCGCCCCAATTACGACATCGTTAACCATTACACCTACACCTTCTTAGGTGATGGCTGCATGATGGAAGGCATTTCACACGAAGTGTGTTCGTTAGCCGGTACTTTAAAACTGGGTAAATTGATCGCTTTCTATGATGACAACGGCATTTCTATCGACGGCGAGGTTGAAGGCTGGTTCACGGATGACACACCTAAACGCTTTGAAGCCTACGGCTGGCATGTGATTCCGAACATTGACGGTCACGATGGCGAAGCAATTAAAGCCGCGATTGAAGCCGCGCAAGCGGTGACCGATAAACCTAGCTTGTTATGCTGCAAAACCATCATTGGTTGGGGTTCGCCAAACAAACAAGGTAAAGAAGAATGCCACGGCGCGCCATTAGGCGACGACGAAATTGCCTTAGTACGCCAAACCATTAACTGGCCTCATGCACCGTTTGAAGTGCCTGACGAGGTGTATAAAGGTTGGAACGCTGCCGACAAAGGCGAAGGCTTAGAACAAGATTGGCATGCGTTGTTTGTTAGCTACAGCCGTGAATACCCTGAATTAGCGGATCAATTCGAGCGTCGAGTGATTAAACGCGAATTGCCAGCAGATTGGGCAGAACAGTCAGCCGCGTTTGTCGCTAAAGTGAACGAACAAGCCGCGACGATTGCTAGCCGTAAAGCCTCACAAAATTCTTTAAATGGTTTTGGCCCTTTATTGCCGGAATTAATCGGCGGTTCTGCTGACTTAGCGGGTTCTAACTTAACCTTATGGTCAGGCTCTAAAGGCATTCAAGAAGACGCATCCGGCAATTATATTTTCTTCGGCGTGCGCGAATTCGGTATGGCAGCGATTTGTAATGGCATCTCCTTATACGGCGGTTTCATTCCTTATTCTTCGACTTTCTTAATGTTCTCAGAGTATGCGCGTAATGCCTTGCGCATGTCGGCCTTAATGAAAGCGCAATCCATTTATGTCTTTACCCATGACTCTATCGGTTTAGGTGAAGATGGCCCAACACACCAACCGGTCGAACAAGTGGCGACTTTGCGCATGATGCCACGCATGTCGGTATGGCGGCCTTGCGACGCGGTGGAATCCGCAGTGGCATGGCAATATGCGGTTGAATATCGCAATGGCCCAAGCAGCTTAATTTTCTCGCGCCAAAACCTGCCGCATCAAGCACGCACTGAACAGCAATTAGCCAACATCAAACGCGGTGCTTATGTTCTGTTAGAGCCTGCTAAAGCTGCGGAAGCAGTGATTATTGCAACCGGTTCTGAAGTTGCCTTAGCAATGGAAGCAGCACAGCAATTAAATGCGGAAGGCCGTGCGGTGCGCGTGGTATCCATGCCATCGACAGACGTATTTGATGCACAAGATGCAAGCTACCGTGAAGCGGTGTTACCTGCTAACATGACAGCCCGTGTTGCAGTAGAAGCAGGGGTAAGCGACTACTGGATGAAATACGTTGGCTTAAACGGGAAAGTGATTGGTATCAATACCTTTGGTGAATCTGCGCCAGCGGGTGCGGTGTTAAAACACTTTGGCTTTACCACAGACAATGTGAAAGCAGCCGTACAATCATTGCTGTCATAAACAGCAGCCGTTAGCCACACCCTGATTTACATGCCATTAAATTAAGCTGTTTTGTAGGTCGGATAAGGCGCAAGCCGTCATCCGACATCAAGGATTTAAAAACAGGGACATGCTTAATTTAATGTGCATTATTAAAAACTGATCTCAATAAATACCTCTCCATATGCCGTGTCGGCAGAGAGGGAGGGAACACAAAAAAATTGCATAAGGAGCATAACAGCAATGGCAATTAAAGTTGCAATCAATGGCTATGGTCGTATCGGTCGTAACGTGTTACGCGCTTTGTATGAATCAGGTCGCACCAACGAAATCCAAATCGTTGCGGTAAATGACTTAGGCGATGCTAACACCAACGCACACTTAACCCAATATGACACTGCACATGGTCGTTTTAATGCAACCGTAGCGGTTGAAGGCGATAATATTGTCATCAACGGCGACAAAATCCGCGTATTTTCTGAACGTGATCCAGCTAAATTACCTTGGGGTGAATTAGGTGTTGACGTGGTGTATGAATGTACTGGTTTCTTTGCTAGCAAAGCAAAAGCCAGCGCACATTTAGCCGGTGGCGCGAAAAAAGTGATCATTTCTGCCCCAGGTGGTAGCGATGTTGATGCAACGGTTGTTTACGGCGTAAACCACGACGTATTAAAAGCAGAACACACCGTTATTTCTAATGCGTCTTGCACTACTAACTGTTTAGCACCGTTAGTCAAACCATTACACGACAAAATTGGTTTAGTCAGCGGTTTAATGACCACTATCCACGCTTACACCAATGACCAAGTGTTAACCGACGTATATCACTCAGACTTACGTCGTGCGCGTTCTGCCACTATGTCGATGATCCCAACTAAAACAGGTGCTGCTGCTGCGGTAGGTTTAGTATTACCTGAATTAAACGGTAAATTAGACGGCTTCGCAATGCGTGTACCGACTATCAACGTTTCTGTTGTGGATTTAACGTTCACTGCGGCGCGTGAAACCAGCAAAGAAGAAATCGATAGCATCTTAAAAGAAGCTTCAGAAGGCTACTTAAAAGGCGTATTAGCGTTCAATACTGCGCCTTTAGTTTCTATCGACTTTAACCACACTTCTGTGTCTTCTAGTTACGACTCAACCCAAACTCGCGTTATCGGTGGCACTTTAGTAAAAGTGTTATCTTGGTACGATAACGAGTGGGGTTTCTCTAACCGTATGTTAGATACTACTGTTGCCTTAATGAATGCTAAATAATTAAGGTTGAATAAACAGCATGATGTCGGTTGGCATCATGCTGTTTTTGTTGGTGTAGGTCGTATAAGCGCAGCGTCATACGACATTAAGGCTTTGTTGTTATATTTAGTTTTGGTTCATATATAGAACATATAACTGGCTTAAGATTTATATATAGCTCAAAATATGACAAGCTTACAGGTTTCCTCCCAATACAGCCGTGATGCTGTGGCACATTTAGGTAAATTGATACGCATTGCCCGCCAAGAACGTCACATGACAGCGCAAGAATTAGCAGAACGTGCAGGGATTTCTCGTGGCTTAGTGCAGCGTATCGAAAAAGGCGATTTAAAATGCAATATTGGCGCAGTGTTTGAGGTTGCAGCTATTGTTGGCATTTGTTTGTTTGAAATGGATGAAAAAGGCTTAAAGCAGCATAGTCATCATGCGGCAGAAAAGTTGGCCTTATTGCCAAAATCAGTACGCAAAACTAAAAAAGTGCTAGATGATGACTTCTGAGGCGTTTGTTTGGATATGGCTACCTCAAGAAACGACACCTGTGGTCGCAGGTAAGCTAGAAGTCGATAATGGCAAAATTTTATTTAATTACGGTAAAAGCTATTTAGCTAGAATTCATGATGAGAAAGCGGCGGTTTCTATTTACGAACCAGAATTGCCGTTAAAAGCCGGTGTGTTGCCGCTGTTAGAGGGCTTATCCATGCCCAGTTGTATTCGTGATGCCTCGCCCGATGCTTGGGGGAGGCGCGTTATCATTAATAAAAAACTGGGGCTAAAAGGTCAGCATGCGGACGCAACGGAATTAGATGAATTAACTTATTTGCTCGAATCCGGTTCGGATCGCATTGGCGCATTAGATTTTCAAGCTTCGCCCACAGAATATGTACCGCGTGCTGTGAGCAATGTGCAATTAACAGAGTTATTAGACTCCGTTGCCCGAATTGAACAAGGATTATTGCTAACGCCAGAACTGGATCAAGCCTTGTTTCATGGCAGTTCGATTGGGGGCGCACGTCCTAAAGCATTAATAGAAGAACAGCATAAAAAATATGTCGCTAAATTTTCTTTAAGCTCAGACCTTTATAATGTGGTTAAAGCTGAGTTTATTGCCATGCGTTTAGCCGCGTTGGTTGGGCTGAATGTTGCGCCAGTTAGACTGCTCAAGGTCGCAGGCAAAGATATATTGTTAGTGGAGCGTTTTGATCGTCAGCACACAGCGCAAGGATGGACACGAAAAATGATGGTGTCTGCACTGACACTGTTTGGTCTTGATGAAATGATGGCACGCTATGCCAGTTATGAAACCTTAGCGGATATTATCCGCCACCGTTTTACGACACCTAAAAAGACATTACACGAATTATTTTCCCGCCTTGTGTTCAATATCTTGTGTGGCAATAACGATGATCACGCACGCAACCATGCTGCTTTTTGGGATGGTCAATTTTTAGAATTAACACCTGCTTATGATATTTGTCCACAAGCCCGTGCAGGCGGAGAAACGTCACAAGCAATGTTGATTATGAATAATAATCGCGCCAGCCAACTGCAAAGCTGTTTACTGGCAGCACATAAGTTTTTACTGTCTGAAGACGAAGCGCGACAGATTTTTGCCCATCAAATAGCGGTTATTCAAGCAAATTGGGATCAGGTTTGTGAACAGGCTGCATTGTCTGAAGTAGATAAACGCTATTTATGGGAAAGACAGTTTTTAAATCCGTACTCTATTCATATTTGAATATTTTTTTACCCAACTGAACAAGTGTGCTTGTTATAGCTAAGGTACTGTTATGGCGGATGACGGCTTCGCCTTATCCGCCCTACATCAGACTTATTTATAAAAAAAGCACGTTAAACAATAAGCCCCTTAGGAGCCGTCTATGCCTATTTTAAAAATGACAGAATTAGACTTAAAAGATAAGCGCGTGTTAATCCGTGAAGATTTAAACGTGCCGGTCAAAAATGGCAAAGTGACCAGTGATGCCCGTATCCGTGCTTCCTTGCCGACCATTGAACACGCCATGAAAGCCGGTGCAAAAGTCATGGTGATGTCGCATTTAGGCCGTCCTGAAGAAGGGGTTTACAGCGAAGCGGATTCTTTAAAACCAGTGGCTGAACATTTAGAGCAGTTATTAGGCAAACCTGTGCGCTTTGTGCAAGACTGGTTAGACGGCGTAGAAGTGGAAAGCGGCGAAGTGGTGATCTGTGAAAACGTGCGCTTTAACGTCGGTGAGAAGAAAAATAAAGACGAATTAGCGCAAAAAATGGCGACTTTATGCGACATTTTTGTCATGGACGCATTCGGCACTGCACACCGTGCGCAAGCCTCAACGCATGGCGTGGCGAAATATGCGCCGGTTGCCTGTGCTGGCCCTTTACTAGCGGCTGAGTTAGACGCATTAGGCAAAGCCTTAGAAAATCCTGCGCGCCCATTAGTCGCCATCGTTGGCGGTTCTAAAGTGTCTACTAAGTTAACCGTTTTAGAATCTTTGTCTAAAGTGGTGGATCAATTGATCGTCGGCGGCGGTATTGCGAACACCTTTATTGCAGCAGCAGGCCATCCAGTTGGCAAATCCTTATACGAAGCTGATTTAGTTGAAGAAGCGAAAAAATTAACCGCTGCGGCAGAAGCCAATAACGGTAGCATTCCTGTGCCTGTCGATGTCGTCACCGGTAAAGCCTTCGCCGAAGACACCCCAGCGGAACAAAAAGCGGTTGCAGAAGTCGCAGACGATGACATGATTTTTGACGTAGGCCCTGCCACCGCAGCGCAATTCGCTGAAATCTTAAAAAATGCAGGCACGATTGTTTGGAATGGCCCTGTTGGGGTTTTTGAATTTGACCAGTTTGGCGCAGGCACTAAAGCCTTAGCACAAACCATTGCGGACAGCAGTGCATTTTCTATCGCGGGTGGTGGTGATACCTTAGCAGCCATTGATAAATACGGGATCGCCGATAAAGTGTCTTATATCTCTACCGGTGGTGGTGCATTCTTAGAATTCTTAGAAGGCAAAAAACTGCCTGCGGTTGAGATTTTAGAAGAGCGCGGCGAGGGTTAATCCTACTTTAACCGATGTTGCATGCCGTGCGGGTGTGCTAGGCGACAGGCTTAGCACACCGCTCTTAACTTCTGTCCACTCCAGCAAGAGGCAACCCACCATGCACCGCCGTACCAAAATCATCGCCACTTTAGGCCCTGCCACTGACAGCCCCGCCATGATGCACAAGTTAATCCAAGCAGGGGTTAACCTCGTCCGTCTCAATTTCTCACACGGTAGCGCAGACACGCACCGACAACGCTTGCAGATGTTGCGCGACAGTGCGGCGACTGGTTGGCGGCATATCGGCGTGATTGCCGATTTGCAAGGGCCGAAAATTCGTACCGAGCGTTTTATTGATGGCAAGGTGGAGTTGCAAGAAGGTCAAGCGTTTACTTTAGATGCGGCTTGTCCCTCGGATGCAGGCAATACTGAGCGTGTCGGAATTACTTATAAGCAGTTACCGCAAGATGTGAAAAAAGGCGACATCTTGTTGCTAGATGATGGCTTGATCATGTTAAGCGTGCAGAAAGTGGAAGGGGTGGCGATTCGCTGCGAGGTAGCGGTGGGCGGCACGTTGTCCAATAACAAAGGTATTAACCGCCAAGGCGGTGGCCTGTCTGCGCAAGCGTTGACCCATAAAGACAAGCAAGACATGCTGATTGCCGCAGAGTTGCAAGTCGATTATGTCGCTATTTCTTTTCCCCGTGATGCCAATGATATGCACGAGGCGCGCAAGTTATTGCAAGCGACCGGCAGTCGTGCCGGTTTAATTGCCAAAATTGAACGCGCCGAAGCCTTGGTTAATCATGAAGATATTATTAAAGCTTCTGATGCGATTATGGTGGCGCGGGGCGATTTAGGGGTGGAAATTGGTGATGCGGCTTTGCCTGCGGCGCAAAAATTGTTAATCGCCAAAGCCCGCGAGTTTAACAAAGCAGTGATCACTGCCACGCAAATGATGGAATCGATGATTGATAGCCCGATTCCGACTCGTGCCGAGGTGTCAGATGTCGCCAATGCGGTATTTGATGGTACGGATGCGGTGATGTTATCGGCAGAAACGGCGGCAGGGAAAAATCCTGATAAAGCCGTGAAAGCGATGGACAGGGTGTGTCGGGAGGCAGAAAAGCAGCCGCTGGCGCGTAAGTCGGATTACCTTGTTGATGCCACGTTTGCCCGTGTCGATGAATCGATTGCCATGGCTTCGATGTATGTAGCGAACCATTTGAATATTAAGGCGATTGTGTCGTTAACGGAATCTGGTTCGACTGTGTTATGGATGTCGCGGATTAATTCCATGATGCCTATTTTTGCTTTTTCACGTCATGCGGAGACTTGCCGCAAAGTCATCTTATATCGCGGCGTGCATCCGGTACAATTTGACATTCAACGCTTAGATACTATTGAATTAAATCAACAAATTATTGAACGACTGCGCCAATTTGGCATGGTTGACGACCATGACTTAGTGTTAGTCACCAAAGGGGATTTAAAAGGCATTAGCGGTGGGACAAATGTGATGAAAATCCTGTGTGTGGGAGAACAGCAGTATTTTCCTATTGCTTAAGCCTGTGCAACCGTTTTTTATTCAAACGCCTTTACTTCAATTTAGCGATTTTACAGCGAGGGATTTATGCTGATTTCCATGCGTCAATTATTAGACCATGCCGCAGAACATGGCTATGGTATGCCTGCGTTTAACGTCAACAATATGGAACAAGTGCAAGCGATTATGCAGGCAGCGGTTGCGGTTGACAGTCCAGTAATTTTACAAGCTTCAGCGGGCGCACGTTCGTATGCGGGCGAACCATTTTTACGTCATTTAGTGTTAGCAGCGGCGGAAATGTATCCACAAATTCCAATCGTGTTGCATCAAGATCACGGTGGTGAACCAGGGGTGTGCTTGCGCTCGATTCAAAGCGGTTTCACTTCAGTGATGATGGACGGCTCGTTAATGCCAGACATGAAAACGCCTTCTAGCTATGACTATAACGTAGACGTGACTAAACAAGTGGTCAGCATGGCGCATGCGGGTGGTGTGTCTGTTGAAGGGGAATTAGGCTGTTTAGGTTCGTTGGAAACCGGCATGGCAGGCGAAGAAGATGGCAGTGGCGCGGAAGGCAAATTAGATCACAGCCAGTTATTAACTGATCCTGAAGAAGCGGCTGATTTTGTGAAACAAACCGGTGTTGATGCCTTAGCCATTGCCATCGGCACAAGTCATGGCGCGTATAAATTCACTCGCCCACCGACTGGCGATATTTTAGCCATTGAGCGTATTAAAGAAATTCACCGCCGTTTACCGAATACCCATTTAGTAATGCACGGTTCTTCTTCAGTACCACAAGAATGGTTGCAGATTATTAACAACTTCGGCGGCGACATGGGGCAAACTTATGGCGTGCCGGTTGAAGAAATTGTTGAAGGTATTAAGCACGGTGTGCGTAAGGTCAACATCGACACCGATTTGCGTATGGCTTCTACCGGTGCAATTCGTCAATTTTTACACGAAAAACCGAAAGAATTTGACCCGCGTAAATTCTTGAAAGTGTCTACCCAAGCCATGAAAGGCATTTGCCAAGCGCGTTTTGAAGCCTTTGGTAGTGCAGGGATGGCGGGTAAGATTAAAGTATTGTCATTAGATGAGATGGTGAGCCGTTATAACAGTGGTGAATTAGCGGCGCAGGTGAATTAAGACTTTTCTCGTTCCCATCGTCCCGATCACTGCCATTAAGTTAAACGTTGTCACAGTCTTGTAGGGCGGATAAGGCGTTAGCCGTCATCCGCCGCAAGTGGCTTGGTTTAAGCTTCAAGCGCATGATGTCGGATGACGGCTAAAGCCTTATCCGACCTACAAATACGCTTAACTTAATGGTAGTGATGGGAACGAAAAAATCTGTTTTTGTTCAGCCTTTTACAGAGTTTTATGGTGGAATACGCTACGCTATTCCACCCTACAACGACAAAAATATTTAGGGGTCAGGTCTTTTAAATTTTTATATAACTTTAACCATCACTTTAAAGCCACTTACAATAGGCCAGTTTTTTGTATAACTTAATAGCTAGCGCGTATTTGTTTTAAGTTTATTTAATATTAGTATGTAACACTAGACAAAAAAATGCCCCATTATACGGCAAATAATGGGGCCAACAACGCTCAGTTATCACCTCACGGCACATCATCAACAAAGCGAGTGATACTGTAGGAAAAGCAATCTGTTAACAGGAAATGTTTGCGTTAATTAAATTTATTAGTGCACGTAATACTGTTTTCTTTTATAACCAGTCAATTTCATTGCCAAAAATATCAGGGCTAAGTTCTTGAACAGTAATGGCATAAGACATTGATGTCATCAGTTCGTTGTGGCGATGAGAAGGTAAGGACTGTTGCACAGTAGAGACTGCAACCATTTGCAAAGTGTGTTGGTTTTTAACTGAGACGGGCGCAAAATATTGACTGTCATCAAACTGAGTCCAAAGTGATGCAAAATATTTTTTCCAAGCAGCCTTTAAATCAATGCACAGCAGATGGTAAATAAAAGAAAACATGATTAAATTCCTTATAATTTGCGGATGGATAACTGACTGAAGCGTTTTTATCGTTTTGTGTTTGACTTGTTAAACAGTGTAGTCATTAAAATGTGCAAAACAATTGCTGCGGCGTATCGTTTTGTAACAATTGGTAACAAACGTGTATAAGTCATTTGCTATAGTCAATATAGGATAAAAAGAAATGACCGAAATAGTAGAAAAGCTGCTTATTGTTGAGGATGACAAAGAATTCAGCTACTTAATGAGAGACTATCTGGTGCATCAAGGCTATGAAGTGTCGGTGCAACATGATGGGATTGGCATGAAACAATATTTGACTGAGTATATGACAGACTTAGTGATTTTAGATGTCATGTTACCAGGAGAAGATGGCCTTTCTTTGGTACGTTGGTTGCGCAGCAACACGGATGTGAATTTGCCTATTTTGATGTTATCGGCATTAGGTGATGAAGTGGATCGCATTGTTGGCCTAGAAATTGGTGCAGATGATTACTTGTCTAAACCGCCCAGTTTGCGCGAAGTATTAGCTAGAGTACGCGCGTTATTGCGACGCGCACAAGCAAAAGCAGCAGTGGCACTGAATGCAGATAATGCACAGGCACAGATATTTGAATTTGGCAAATTTACGCTGAATATGAATAATCATACGCTGTCTAATGAGCATGAACCTATCCCATTAACCAATGCAGAGTTTCATTTATTATCGGCGTTTGTTTCACACCCTAATCAAGTCTTAAGTCGTGATCGTTTAATGAATTTAATTAAGGGCTATGATCACACCCCTTATGACCGCAGTATTGATGTACAAGTTAGTCGCTTGCGTGGCAAGATTGAGGATAATCCGGCAGAGCCGACGTATATTCGGACAATTCGTGGCGAAGGTTATTTATTTTCACCGTAACCATGTTTTATTTAGCTTAGAGACAATAAATTAATAAAGACAACTCATTTAATAGACCACCAGTAAGGAACAATGAGTGACTTATGACATAAGTATTTTAGTAAAAATAACAAAATAAATAGGCGTTATTCATGTCGATATTTGATCATCGAGTATTGTCAACGCGCATACTGACACACTTGGGTTTAGCACTGATCAGCCTTTTGTGCTTAACTGCTAGCAGTTTTGCATGGCAGACGTTCGATGATTTATTGCTGAATTTAAGCCTTGTGCTCAGTGTGGGAGCGGCTTTAGGCTGGTTATTCAGTCAAATTTTATCCGCTACACGCACTAAAAGCACATCAGAAAGCTTTCTGATAGCACCTTATACATTACAGCAATACCAGAAGCTGACGCACTTAACGGACTTTTATGTTTATTATGGTCGTGTCAATCCACAAGAGTTCCGTTTTGTGCCTGAGTGGCAGTTAGGGGATGTTGTTCAGCTAACCGGTTATTCTGCAAAACAATTATTTGAGCACAGTGCTTTGTGGTGGCAAGACATTGTGCATCCTGATGATCAAGAGCATGTATCGCAGCAGTTGCTGCAACACATGACGCAATTCACGCCCTTTACCTTGGAATACCGCATCCTTGATCCGCAAGGCCGATTGATTTGGCTGCAAGATCACATCACGCCCATAGGCAACCCTCAGCAAACACAGCATCCAACCCATTTTTTAGGCGTATTAAAAAATGTGACTGAGCAGCGGCAACAGTGGCATATCTTGCAACGCGATGAACAGCGTTATCGTTCTATCATTGAAACGGCTGAAGAAGGTATTTGGTTAGTTAATACGGAAGGCTATACCACGTTTGTTAATCAACGCATGGTGGATATGCTGGGTTATGACGATGCCGAATTATTGAGCGGCCGTTTTTGTGATCATGTGTCGCCTAATTATCAAGAAGAAGTACGCCAGAGTTTTATCCAGACAATTAAACAAAGCAACGCTTCCATTAAAAGTCATGCGCTCTGTTTTCAGCAGCAGAATGGCTTGCCATTGTGGGGCATGTTAAATATTACACGTTTAGTCAATGAGCAAGAACATTGTACTGAACTGTTAATTATGGTTTCTAATTTAGAGCCACATAAGAAAATTGAATCTGCATTACAAGCGCAAGAAAAAGCATTTGAAGTCTTATCTGAATCCTTACCCGTTGGGGTATTAATTGTACGGGCTGAGCAGATTTTATATGCTAATAAAGCCAGTGCTGACTTATTTAATTATCAAGTTAATGACTTAATGCAGCGCAATATTGGCGACTTTTTTGAAATTCAGCTTATTAGAAGTTGCAGTAATCAGTTATATGCCAATTTAAATGCCCCCACATTTAGCCCTTGTCATGAGTTTCGTATTTTAAACCGCCAAGGGCAATCACGTTGGATAGAAGCTTGTTTCACACGTTTTGATGCTTATGACCATCCCGACATATTAATTACGTTGACTAATGTACATGAGCGCAGACAAACGGAAGATGCTTTGCGTATGGTTGCGCACGGCAGTGCTAGCCTAACTGGTACACATTTTTTAGATTCGTTAGTGGTTTTTCTTGCAGAAGTTTTACATTTAGATTGCGTTTTTATTGCTGAGTTAATTCCGCAAATGCCACAGCAGGCAATGATTACTTATATTTCGCACCACCCAAAAAATTTTAATTACCTTAGCTATAACGTATTAACGAATGAAAGCTGCCGTCAGATATTAAGACATCAGCACATGCATTTAATTACTGAAAATGCACGGCGACAATTTCCAGATGATAATTTATTATTGCGCTTGAATGTAGAAAGTTTTGCAGCCATGCCATTATTGCGTACTAATGGTGAGCCATTAGGTTTTATTATGTTGACCAGTACGCATATCTTGCAGCATTTAGCAAAGATCACCGCGTTATTACAAGTTTTTACTATTCGGATTTCTGCCGAGCTAGAACGTATTCAAGCCTTGGAAGCTTTACAACAAGAGCAAGCCTCGTTAGCGCAACGGGTAGCTGAGCGCACACATGATTTAGAGTTAGCTAATACAGAATTAGCACGCGCTTCTCGCATGAAAGATGAGTTTATGGCAACCATGAGTCATGAATTGCGTACACCACTGAATGCTGTGCTAGGGGTTTCTGAAGTTTTAGAAGATGAAATCTATGGAGAATTAACACCTAGACAGCTAGAAGCAGTGCGCAAAATTCGAGACAGTGGTGAGCATTTATTAGAATTAATTAATGATATTTTAGATTTAGCAAAATTAGAGACCGGATTTTTAGAGTTAAATATTGCGCCTACCTTGTTGCATCCTATCATTGAAACCTGTGTGCGTTTAATCCGCAAGTTTGTTAATGAAAAAAACTTAAATTTAATTGTTAATTATGATACGCAAGTTCAGTATATCCTGTTAGATGGTGCACGTTTTAAACAAGTTTTAATGAACTTGCTCAGTAATGCTGTTAAATTCACACCAGAAGGTGGCACAATTAAAATTGCTACACAAGCTGAAGCCGATTATATAGAAATCAGAATTTCTGATACAGGGATTGGGATTGTAAAAGCAGAAATTCCGCGCTTATTTAAACCTTTTGAACAATTAGATAGCCGCTTAAGCCGCACGCACAGTGGCACTGGTTTAGGCTTGGCATTAGTGTATCGATTAGTTAAATTGCATGGTGGTAGCATTAGTGTTGATACACAATTAGGCAAAGGCAGTACCTTTACGGTGACTTTACCTATATCAGATGAATTAGATCAAACAGAGACAGGTACATCACCACTTAAATTAGTCTCAAAATCAGAACGCCATATCTTAATTGCTGAAGATAATCCTTATAATGTGGAGTCATTGCAAGATTATCTACAATCTAAACAATATAAAGTCAGTGTTGCATGGGATGGACAAACACTCTTTAAATTAGCGACAGAGCAACATCCTGATTTAATTATCATGGATATTCAAATGCCGCTAATGGAAGAGTTATCAGTATTAAAACAGATTCGGAATGCACAAGAGATAGGAGAAACACCTATCATTATTTTAACGGCGTTAGTCATGCAAGGTGATAAAGAGCGTTGTTTGATGGCAGGGGCTAATCAGTATTTTAGTAAGCCTGTGCGTTATCAGCAGTTATTAAGCAGCATTGAGTATTTGTTGGCACATACTGCGGATAGGAAAAACTGATAACTAAGTCCCCCGCTCATTACCCCAAATCAAAATATGCAAACGTGGCGAATAGCGATACCCATGTGTTTTACACGCTTCTACCATCCACAATTGTTTCTCTTTTAACGCCGCGAGTTGCGTCCCTTGCGGCATTAAAATGACCTGCTCAGGCACTATATTCAACTCGGCAACCAGTTGCTGCACTTCCGCTAAATCTTCCGGCTGATCGATAACAAATTTCACTTGGCACTCATAATGCGCTAAAAATTGCCGCATCACTTCAACTTGCAAACGATCACGCTCATGGCGTACCGACCACTGCGCATCTGTGTGCGGAGTCGAGTTCGCCAGTTTTGGACTCATGGAAATCAAATCAGCTTCTACTGGCACAAATAACGTGGCGTTGGTTTCCAAGGTGATGTGCTTGCCTTGCGCTTTTAAAGCGGTACAAAGCTGTGTCAGTGCATCCGCTTGTAAAAACGGCTCACCACCAGTAATCACCACATGACGTGCAGGATAAGCAGTGATCGCTGTAACTGCCTCTGCCACGCTAATATCTTTATTTTCCGGCTGCCAACTGGTGTAGGCCGAGTCGCACCACTGACAGCGCAAATTGCAGCCGCTGGTGCGAAAAAACACCGAAGGCATGCCGATTAAACCGCCTTCACCTTGTACGCTGTAAAAAAGTTCGCTGTACTTCATGCTGATCAATTACGCTTTGCTTGGTTCGTAAATCGCAGACCCCGTACAAGTTTCCAACACGGTAATGCGTTTAATGCTCACACCTACTGGCAACGGCAATTGTGATAAGTACTCGTATAAATAACGCGCCATCACCTCGGCTGACGGCTCTGCCGGAAAGCAAAAAACCTTCACCTCTTGCGCTTTTAAGCTAGGCAATAACGGGTCTGCCTCATTGGCTAAATACGCATGATCCCAATGATCATTAATCCATTGTTTTAACGGTGCTTTCACATCCGCAAAGTCCATGACGAAGCCGTTTTCATTTAACTGCTCGGCGCAGAGTTCAACCGTGACTTCGCCACTGTGACCATGCACATTACGGCATTGGCCTTGATGTAAAATCAAACGGTGAGCATATTCGTATTTAATTTTGGTAACAATGGTAAACATGAATCGTAAAAGCGTCCTAATACTATGAAAATACATTAATAAATTAAAAATACTGCCTAGCCATGTCGCAGCCCAGACAAGGTGCGACAAAATAGAGCTTTTGTTGCAATTGTGACAGTTTTTTTACGGTTTCTACTACTACAATTAGCAATAACGTAATGCTTTAAGCAACTGTCCTAAAAGGAAAAGTTGCCTCATACAACTTGCAAGTAATTGGAAATGGTATTAAGCATGCATTGAGTCAGTCTAGCATCGCTTATGTAGACAAGCACGCACTGATGTATGCAACGGTTATCTATCGAAGTAACCGATTATCGGAAAACACCTACTTGAATGCCTAAATAAAAATTATTATTATTTGCAAAAGCAAACCTTTTCTTGCTGGCTTTGGAGATGACAATGAATTTAGCGGCGTTAATGAATTTCCCTTTACGCAACACTGTTGTGCGTTCAGCCCCTGTGTTACCAAGCTTTGCCCAAACAGCAATGCGTAGCAGCTTTCCGTTAGGCTCTGCTAAAGCAGGCGATACAGTTACCATCGTTGATGTGAAAGGCGGCGCGTCTACGCTTAAACGAGTAATGGCAATGGGTATGGCTGACGGCACAGAGTTAAAAGTATTGCAACATCATAACAATACCGGTGTTGTGGTCAGTGCTGGGGATCGCCGCTTTGCATTAGATATGAATTTAGCATGCCGCATTTTAGTTACCGCAGATTCAGTCGCATAATAAACCTGTAGTTGCGCCGTTTTTGCAGTGTAATCGATGGCTTGCACATGCACGTATAAGCGTTGAGCACCTTCATTGCTATTAGGTAAAGCGAGCACCTCGCCACCTAATACGGGATGCGTTTCTAGCTGGCCTGCGGGCGTTTTAAAGCTTAATTTTGCTAATTCTAAACGCCCTATCCATTCAACTTGAAGTTGAATCTCTACGCCTGCCGCTTCAACCCAAACCCCTTGCGTGCTTGATACGGTCAATTGCACAATGGGTGGTTGCTGCTGAAAAAAGCGCGATAATTCTCGCTCGGTCAGCCAATATTTCGCCACGATCACCATGACCACCAGAATTGGCAAGATCACCACCGCCAATAATAAGCGAATTGACCAAGGCCATGATAATGCAGTGCTATTTGAGTTTGATTGTTTAATCTGCTGTTCTAGCAACTGCAACGCCTGTTCAAGCTGTTGCACTTGTGCTTGTAACTGGGGTTGAGTCTCATCATCGGCTTGTAGCCATTGTCGCCGCAATTGGGTTAACTGTTGTTGCAAGGCTTCCCAACGCTGCATTAAGACCGCTTGCGAAGCAGGTTCCTCTTCTACGTCACTCGGTTTCATGCTGCTGAAATCCCAATTGCGCGAGCGCATCTCGCACTTCATCTGACTGCAATAACGCTTGAAACTGCTGCACAGCAGGACGATTTAAGCGGGCATTCGGAACCACAAAATCATAATGCTCTGCTTGTAAAGGAATAAAACCTAACTGATATTGCTGCGCCACAGTTTCAATCGCCACTCCCCAATCAGCACGGTGTTGCACGATGGCAGTGGCCACTGCGTTATGCGAACGGGTTTGCAAAGCATAGCCAGTCGGTTGTTTATGTTGTAACAATTGGTCGATGAGAATTCGTGTGCCGCTACCTGCATTTCGATTCACCATTGCACAGTGTGGGTCTGCTAAGACTGTCGCCAGTGCTTCTGCAACGGTTTTGCCCACAAAGCGTGTATCATCCTCGCGGAACACAATACCTTGCATCCGTTGATAACCGGTCAGCAGACTGAGTGCAGGTGTGAGCAGTGGACGGTTATACACGCCGCTGTCTGCATCTAGCAAGTGAATGCCTGCAATATCACACTCGCCACGTTTCGCCGCTGTTAAGCCGCCCATGCTGCCCACATGCATGGTTTTCACCCGAATGCCTTGTTGCTGCAATAAGCCGACGAGATAATCCAAACCAATGCAATGACTGCCGATAATCACTAAATCCGCAGGCTCTAGCTGCCCGATTAATTGCACCGAGACTGGCGTATTGGCGGCAACATTTTCGGTTTGTTGCGGAATGGTTAAAAAGCCATCGGCATAACTGAAAGAGGTCACAGAGCCGGAATTTTTGCCCATTGGATAAGCAATTAAGCCTTTATCACCGTGGATTAAGCTCACCATCAGGTATTCAGTACGCCCGCGCTCAGAATGTACCCGCACCGGTAAAGTCGCATCAATAACGTGTGGCTGACTGGCAGGACGACCAGCGAGAGCGCGAATTACGGGAGCGACAAATTCATGAAAAGTGAAAATCGCTGAAGTGGGAAAACCGGGCAAAATCACTACGCCTTTACCATTAGTAACGGCTAAGCAAATCGGCTTACCAGGTTTTAAAGCCACGCCATGCGCCACCACGCCGGGGTCGCTTAAGCGACTGACCACGCGATAAGATAAATCACCCGCGCCTTTCGATGTTCCGCCAGACAATAACACCATGTCATATTGCAAGGCTTGTTGCATGATGTCTTGCATTTGCAATTCATCGTCGGGCACGATACCTAACGGGACAGGTTCGCCACCAGCTTCTGTTACCGCAGCCGCTAAAATCGCAGCATTAGAATCAAAAATAGCCCCGTCAGTTAATGGCGTACCAGGTGGGATAATTTCGTTACCAGTGGAGAAAATGGCGACTTTAGGGCGGCGATAGACTAATACACTGGCTTTACCAATCGCGGCTAAAATGCCAATTTCACGCGAGCTTAACTCTTGCCCTTGGCGTAAAGCCGTTTCACCACGCGCGATGTCACTGCCTGCAAAGGCGATAAATTGACCGGGCACGGCGGTGCCGCGAATTTCAATACTGTCACGCTCGGCTAAAAATTCGGTGTGCTCAATCATGATCACCGCATCTGCACCACGCGGCACCATACCGCCAGTTGCAATCGGTGTCGCAGTGCCTTTTAACACGGGACATTGCGGCACAATGCCTGGTGATAACACTTCAGGATTGAGTTTTAAAATAGCAGGTTGATCTTCACTAATACCAAAACTGTCTGCGGCTTGGATGGCAAAACCATCGACGCTGGAGCGGTCAAAACCTGGCACATCGACTTCCGCAATACAAATTTCTGCTAAGACACGGCCTAATGCCTGCGCTAAAGACACGGTTTCAGTGCCTAAAGGGGTTAAATTAAGTGCCGTTTGAAAGCGTAACTCTGCGTCATCACGATTGATCACGTCTAAAAACTGCGCCTGACGCGCAGCTTGATGCACAGGCGACGCTGTATCTACCATAGTGAAAATCTCCTAGCACAAAAATTCAAATGCTTAGTGTAAACGGTCTCAGTGTGTTTGTCGTAGCCGTATGCGGGGAAAACTAAGATTTCTCAGCCGCTGCATCCTTTTCGGCTGCCCGTTGGCTATCACGCATTGCCTGTCGTCGGTCAATGACCTGATAGCGTTTGCAACTGTCTTTTTCAAGAATGCCTTCTTCATGTAAGCGCTCTAAATAATCGCGGGCTTTTTCACTGGTCACGGCAACGGCATTGCGCACGGCGGGCAAAGTTGGGCGAATTTTACGCCGTTGGATCAACTCTCGCACCACACGATACGCATTGGCAGAATGTTTTTCTTCAGCATTTAATTCTGAATTGCGCAGGGTTTCCAACTCAATTTCGACGATAAATTCATTTACCCTTGAAACAACTTCCTCAAAGGTAATGCCTTTAAACCATTCGCCAATAAAATGATAATTGGAAAAATACTGGTGGATACGGCTTTCAACTTGATCGGCAACATCAGCTTGCACCACGTAGGCGCGAGAGGTTTTAAAACCACCTTGTTGTTCTAATACGCTGATGTCTTGCCAAGGCGTTTCTGAAAAGCCGATTTTTATTTTTTCGTTATCAATAATATAAATGTATTTGCTCATTCTTCACCATGTTACGACGCAGGCAGGCGTATAGAACAGACAGACCTGATGGGGGCTTTGTTAGCGCTGTTGGCGTTAATACAAATGTAAACGGCTTTCCAAGCGCAGTGTGATTGTGCAAAACGTTACGCAATGATGTGTTGTACTTGATTGTAGGATGGGCTGACGAAGGAAGCCCATCGTTTACCGCGATTGATGGGCTTCGTGCCTCAGCCCATCCTACAATTAAACGACAATTTTACCGCAAATTAGTCTTTTTCTTCAGCTTTATACTCTGGAAACTCGGCAAACACGTCGCGCACGCGCTGTGAACGCAGTAAATAAAGCAAAACCATAGCATTTAAATACAGAATCACAATCAACAAGCCGTTGAGTTCTTTAATACCTAGCAGCAAAAACAACACCAGCAAAAGCAATTCAGCAATCACACTAGCGGACAACAGCATGCGACCTTTTGCCCAACTATTGCGAATCCAAGGCGTGCCTGTTTTCGGAATACGGCGAAACATCCCCACCATAATCATCACCGCAGGCACACTGGGTAACAGTAGCAATAAGTTAGCGTGATGATGTGCAAATTGCTCTACATAAGGCAATATTGCTTTAAAGGTATGATCCATTTTAGGCAATTTCGCCGCAATCGGTAAAAAAATCAAAATGAAAAAATATTTCATTAAATACAAAGTGGTGAGTATCAAGTTAAACGGGATTTTCAACACATTGTATTCATTATAGTCTTCAAAAGAATAAGTTTTTTTGCTCATTGTTTTTTGTATAGGTGGCAGAGTTGGAGTCAGCGTTAGTTTAAAAATAAACGATAAACAGGGTTGTCGCGTTCTTCCCAATAGGCATAACCTAAATGGTCTAAAAACTGTTGAAATTCAGATAATTCACTATCAGGCACTTGGATGCCGGTCAATACACGGCCATAAGCTGCCCCGTGATTACGGTAGTGAAATAAGCTGATATTCCAATGATGTCCTAAACTGGTTAAAAAGTGCAATAAAGCCCCTGGACGTTCGGGAAATTCAAAGCGATAAATGCGTTCATTTAACACATGCTGCCCATGACCACCGACCATATGCCGCACATGCAGTTTCGCCATTTCGTTATTACTTAAATCGGTAACAGGGTAGCCTTTTTCTGCTAACTTATTGAATAACTTTTCTTTTTCCGAATTGCCTTCTGTTAATCTCACCCCTGCAAACACATGTGCTTGATTGTTATCGGCATAACGGTAATTGAATTCAGTAATTTGGCGCTGCCCAAGTGTATGGCAGAAATCACGGAAACTCCCCGGCCGTTCAGGAATCGTTACCGCTAATAAGGCTTCCCGTTGCTCACCAATTTCCGCCCGCTCTGTCACATAACCTAAGCGGTCAAAATTCATATTGGCACCGCTGTTAATGGTAACTAAATGACGACCGCTACAACCTTCGCGGGCAATATAGCGTTTTAAACCCGCTAAACCTAAAGCACCCGACGGCTCGGCAATAGAGCGTGTGGCATCAAAAATATCTTTAATTGCGGCGCAAATTTCATCTGTTGATACCGTAATTACTTCATCGACATGCGAACGCGCAATGTCAAACGGTAACTTACCGACTTGGCGCACGGCTGTACCATCAGCAAAAATTCCAACTTGATCCAAGGTTACGCGCTCACCGGTTTGCAACGCAGCGTGTAAACAAGCTGAGTCATCAGCTTCTACACCGATAACCTTAATCTCTGGGCGCAAATATTTAACATACACAGCCACCCCAGCGACTAAACCGCCACCGCCGACAGGAACAAAAATCGCGTCTAAATTGCCGCTGTGCTGTTGTAAAATTTCCATTGCAATGGTGCCTTGGCCTGCAATCACATCCTCGTCATCATAAGGTGGCACGTAGGTCAAACCTTCACTGGCAACTAATTGCTGTGCATATTGGCTGGCATCATCAAACGCAGACCCATGTAACACCACCTCCGCACCAAAACGACGTACTGCACTGACTTTAATTTCAGGCGTAGTTTTAGGCATCACGATCACGGCACGAATACCTAAACGCTGTGCAGATAAAGCGACACCTTGTGCATGATTACCTGCTGAAGCAGCAATCACACCGCGTGTCAAAGCCTCTTCGGATAAATGTGCAATGCGGTTATAAGCCCCACGAATTTTAAAGGAGAAAACCGGTTGTAAGTCTTCACGTTTTAACCAAATGTGATTACCTAAACGCTCGGATAAAGAAGGGGCAAGTTGCAGTGGGGTTTTTTCTGCAACGTCATAGACTTTGGCTTGCAGAATTTTTTTGACATATGAATTCAACATAACGGCGTTTGACTACCTGAGGATGACAGAGGAAGGCTTGATACTTTACCTGATTCTGTGATAAGACGAAAATTAGCTTAGCCTGTGTTTTGAATACAGGCGATGGGCAAGCTGTGCGCTACACAGTGCTTAGATGTAAGGGGAATTTACACAATTTAAATAATGAAATTGCGTAACCACGGACTGGTTTCACCCGCATACCATAATTCTTCAAATTTTTCCGTAAGATGTATAGCATGTGGGCCATCACAAAAGCTCACTTCAGATTTTAACGCATCGGCATGCGCTTGATACACATAAGCAATTTTATCCACAATACAAAAACTATACGGCAACTGGCGATGCTGCTCATCCGTTTGCCGAAAATGGAAAAAACTGTTTAATTGCTTGCCACGCTCAATCACTAAATGTCCTCGCGACACGATGATACGTGGCTCTTGCAGTAAAATCCGAATTTGGCAGCGGCGATTGGTTAAAGCTAATTGTTCAATGGCATCAGTAAACTCTTCGGTGCCGAAAATACGCGGATCAAAGTAACGGCTAAAAATATCAATTTGCCACTCGGTTTGCTGCATTAAATGCAACATCACTGCGCGGTGTTCTTCTACTCCCTGACAGACAAAATGACCTTCGGTTTCGCCCAATTGATAGTCACTTAATTCGCTTGATTCCACAATTTGCTACCCAGCCATGCTACTAATAATAATTTTTGTAGGACGGATAAGGCGTTAGCCGTCATCCGCCGATGTGTCGTATAACGTCGCATGACGCTACGCTTATGCGACCTACAACCGTACATTTTGGCAAATGATTTTTATGAAGCTTAATATAAAACTTACCCTATTGTCAGTTAAATCCCTTTTTGCGATAAAATACACCTGACAATACGGCTGAAGTGCAAGTGATAATTGATAAACTGTTTTATAACTCCCATATCGACTCAAGATCAGCAGTGTTTTGACACTAAAGTGATAGAATAACAACACGGTATCATCAGCAACGCTCAGCCGAGTTTTTCTCAGTGCTTAATAAAGCTTCAATTCAACAACGGAGAAGGTTATGGAGGCGATTACGCTCAAAAATGTGTTAGACGGTAAATCTAACAGCGCAGGCGTGATTTATGTCGATGAAAATGCAACGTTGTTAAGCGCCACCCAAACCATGTGTGATGCCCAAGTAGGGGCAGTGTTAGTCAAATCTAGCGCGGGTGAACCTGTTGGTATTATTTCAGAACGGGACATTTTGCGTTTCTGTGCTAAACAACATGCAGAATTAGACAAAGTTGCGATTAAAGAAATTATGACCCGCGATTTAATCGTTGGTACTTTAGATTCTCGTGTGACTGATGCACAGTCCATCATGACTGAAAAGAAATTCCGTCACATGCCAGTTGTTGATAATGGCAAAGTGGTGGGCATGATCTCTATTGGTGACTTAGTGCGGGTTAAATTAGAAGAAACCGACGTTGAAGTGAAGTATTTACGCAACTATATCAATATGTAATTCGTATCCGTTGAACGCTGAAAGCCTTTCAGTGACCGCTGTTTAAAGTTCGCGTGCGCTACACTTATTGTGAGCGCACGTTTGCTTTAAAGTCATTACACAACTTCTTGTGAGTATCCCTTTAGCGTACATATTTCGGTGCATTCGGGCGTGTGATTGAGTGTTAAACTATTATTGCACGTTGAGTTTTTATTTTTGTTTATGGCAGGGTTTTTGTGATGACCGAGCCTTATCTACAACGCTTGCAGCACTGTCTGCAACAACCTTCTCCTAATCTTGCTGAAGCTGCGTTAATCCTTGCATTAACCGAATATCCTGAGTTAGATATTGCATATTATTTGCGTCGTTTAGATGAGTTAGCCGCGCAAGTAAAACAGCTTGTATACCCCGACAGTCCTGCCGTTGAGCGTTTATACGCGCTAAATCAAGTGTTATTTGCTGAACAAGGTTTTACCGGTAATCAAGAGGATTACTATAACCCACACAATAGTTTCCTAAACGAGGTGTTAGACACCCGTTGTGGTATCCCCATTACTTTATCTATCATCTATTTAGAAGTGGGGCGACGGGTTGGCCTAGCCTTAGAAGGCATTTCTTTCCCTGGTCATTTCTTGGTGAAATTAGCGGTAGAAGATGGGGAAATTATTTTAGACCCGTTTATCAACGGAATTTCCTTAGATGAAGATGAGTTATTTCAGCGCTTACGCAGCAATTATGGCAATACCGCCGATACTGAATTATTGATGTTGTTATTACAACCCGCGAGTGTTGAAGATATTTTAGTGCGCTTATTGCGCAATTTAAAAGCGATTTACATGCAAACACAACAAGATGAAAAAATCTTAGTGGTGTTAAATCAGTTATTAGTCATCGCACCCGAATTAGCTGAAACATGGCGCGACCGTGGTTTGTTATATGAGCAATTAGAATGCTTTCACTCTGCGACACAAGATTTACAACATTATTTGCAGTTAAAACCCGATGCTGAGGATATTTCCTTGATTGAGTCGCGTTTGCTAGCAGTACAGGAACAAGTGACTTATTTGCATTGAAGAATGTGCGTAGGTCGCATAAGCGCAGCGTCATGCGACATTTATGCTGATGAATTTTGCGGCGGATGACAGCCTTGCTTTGTCCGCCCTATGTGAGAACGCACAGAAGGATAACAAATTATCTTAAGAAAGAAATTTTAGAGAGTGAATTAAAAGCGCACGAAAAGAAAGATGTGCTAAAATCAGCGTGGAAAATTTAGAGAAAGATAGGGAATAAAAAAATGGTGCCGACGGAGGGACTTGAACCCCCAACCTACTGATTACAAGTCAGTTGCACTACCAGTTGTGCTACGTCGGCTTAAAGAAGGATTGAAAGACTTGATGTCGTTTCAATCCGCACTACTATACAGTATTGAGCATGGAATGCAAGCGTTTTTTTTAAAAGGTGAACATTCTTAGGCGTTACGCAGTTGCATTCTTGTAGGATGGGCTGACGAAGGAAGCCCATCCTACAAGTACAGTTATAACCATTGATTTAATGGTATTTGCTGCTCGTTAATTTCTAACATGCCATTTTCTAGCTGTGCTTTGGTACGATAGAAATGCGTGTCTTCGTCTTCCACTAACCAACCATTTGCCAGCCATGTTTGTACTTGCTGTTTAACTTGCGGCAAGGTGTTCGGGTCTGTCACTGGCAGTTCAAGCAGGGCAATGATTAAGTTATGCAAAGCTTTTTCAGGCAACTGCAAGTCAAATTCTGCATTGAGCAGATTTAGCAAGGTTTGCGGCTGAAACAAGTTAATGGGTGTAGACAACTTAGGAGCTAAACCGACTTGTAAAGTGCCTTGTGAGCGACCATCAGGGCTGTCGAATTCAAATTGCTTAATGGTTAAGGTCGGTTGATGTGACATAATCGTGGGCAAATACTGCATTAATGCGCCCATGATCATCAGTGTTTGACCACTGCTTGCCGCTTTTGCTGCTGCTAAGCGATCTTGTAACGCACGTAATGAAGGCGCGTGTAAGCCGTTCACTTCTAGCTGCATATGGCCTGGCCCATAGTTTTGCTGTCCAATTTGCACGTTGGCTAAATTGCCATCCATAACTAAGGCAAGGTTTTCACCTTCTACCATATTGCGCCATTGCACGGCTAAATTATGCAGTTGCGTGGTTTTGAGCACAGGGCTTTGCAATTCGATTTGGCGAATCTTTAAATCCCCTTCGCCAATCAAGAAATCTAAAAAGCCTTGTTGTAAATTTGCATTTAACGCAAGGTCTTGCAGGCTTAACTGCCCACCCGCACTGCCGTAGTTTAACTGTGGCACTTGCAAGCGATTTTGCACTTGCTGGAATTGGTTAGTGGTGTGAATTTCTGTTTCCAGATTTTGCCATTGCACGGCTGTTTTGTCGGCACTGCGTTGCAAATCCACCGCAGGCATACGGATTTTGCTCACCGTGTCGCCATTGGTTTGCACCACGGTGTGAATCAATACGGGTTCAACTTGAGCGGTAAATTGTTGCTGTGTGGCTGTGGTTTCCGGCTCGGCTTGGCTGAGTACAGTAGACTGAATCACCGTTTCAAAATAGGGCGGCAAGGCATGCCATATCTCGTGTTCTACTACGAGTTTTTGCTGTTGCAATCCAGTTGTAGCTTGCGAGAGATAAGTGGTGTGTGCAGTAGAGAAAAACCAACCGCGTTGGTAATCCGTTTCTTGTAATTGCAAAGCGTTTTGCGGATAACTTGCTAACACCTGACTAAACTGCTTTTCGGCTTCAATGCCTGCAAAATAAGGCACGATGGCAACCGCTAACACTGCAATCAGCAACACGGTGAGTAGAAATTTTTTCATAACAATGTCTCGCAACGGGACTTAAGAAACATGATAGTGACGGCGCATATCTCGCAGCAAAATGAATAGCCAAGGCCATAACATCATGCTGGTTAAGGCGGGAAAGGCAAATGCCCAGCCAAGGGTGTTTTTGCCTAACATGCCGCGAATCCATAATTCAGGAAAGCGACTGCTGATGATTAACAAGGCGACAAACACTGCTTGTTGCCAAACAGGAAACACACGCACTTGTCTATGCATTTGCACGCTGAAATAAGCGATAATACATAAGCTTAGCGCATGTTGACCTAGCAACACGTTGTTTAATACATCTTCCACTAAACCGGCTACCCAGCCCGTGGCCACGCTCACCCGCTGCGGCACAGCAATACACCAATAAATTAACACCATTGCCACCCAATCTGGCCGCCATTCCACTGCCCATGTTGGTAGCGGTACGATAGACAACATGAGTGCAGCGATAAAGCTCAACACAATCACCCAACTGCCGTGATATTTTCCAGTGTCCATGCGTATATTATTGACCTTGTGATGGCAGTCTAGCTTGATCCGCTAGGGTTGAGTGAGTGGGTGGTTTAGGGGGTGGGGTATTTGCAGGCGGCTTAGCAGGTGCAGGTTTCGCCGGTTCAGCTTGTACAGCAGGCGTAGTTGCTGTCGCCGGTTTGCTGGCATTTACTGCCGCTTCTGCACTGTGTTCGCTGTCCGGTTGCTCATCCACTTCTGGCGGCGTTAAGTCAGCAGTGGGATCATCACGCCACACTAACAACACTTCGCGGTTACGTTCTAATAAAGCACTCGGCTCCGCTTGCACTTGTGCGTAAGGCTGACCAATGTCTAAATTCACTTCTACCACTTCGCCGACAGGATACCGGTGACTAAACGATCCCCTTTTTGAATATCCGCATTATTAGGCAAATACAACAGCGTTAAACGATTGATAGCCCCTAAGCCGACGGCAATGGTGCGCAAGCCTGTTCGGGCAATTTGAACGGGTAAGGCGTGCTCTTGGTCAGTGATCAACATCACCACACTGGAAAATGGTGTGGCTTCAATCACTTGCCCCATAACACCATGTGCATCTAATAAAGGCTGTCCGGTTTCGACACCGTGATAAGTACCTTTATTGATCAACATTTTGCGAGCAAAGGGATCAACTTCCACCGCCAGCACTTCGGCGATCAATACGCGCTCGCCGACTTTTTGTGCTGAATCCAGCAAGTTACGCAAGCGTTCATTTTCTTGCTGTAAATCTTGGAACTTGAGCAGAGAGGCTTGCAATTGCAAGTTTTGTACTTGTAACTGCCGGTTTTCGTCTAACAGTTGATAGCGATCTTGCAAGCCGTCAGAAATATCTTGCGCCACTCGCCCAGGCCAATCGACTAAATATTGCAAGGCATAGGCAGGGACAGCCAATTGTGCGCGCACGCTGTCTATGTGACCAATATGATGATGATCGGCCATCATGAGTCCCAGCGAAAAGCTCACAAATAACACCAATTTAATGGTTATCGACGGCCCATGCAGAAAAAGTGGCTGTTTAATCGCAAAATCTCCCTAACCCCACGCCGTCGGCAAGACAGTCGTAGGCAAACTCAAGTGCTTGCTATGTATATTTGGCTTAAGAATTAAGAATCTAAGGCAAAGACATCGACACCATGTTCTTCAATCATTTCTAAGGCACGACCACCGCCCCGCGCTACGCAGGTCAATGGATCGTCAGCAATGATGACAGGTAAGCCGGTTTCTTCCATTAACAAACGGTCAATGCCAGATAACAATGCACCACCGCCGGTTAAGACCATGCCTTTTTCTGCAACATCTGAGCCTAATTCAGGTGGAATTTTTTCTAAGGCCATTTTCACCGCGCCTACGATTTGTTGCAGCGGCTCTTGCAGCGCTTCCAACACTTCATTACTGTTTAATTTAATGCTGCGCGGAATCCCTTCGGCTAAGTTACGACCACGCACATGCACTTCGCGGATTTCTTTTAACGGGTAAGCAGAGCCGATTTCGTGTTTAACGCGCTCAGCAGTCGCTTCACCGATTAAGGTGCTGTAATGACGGCGTACATAACCCACAATCGCTTCGTCGAAACGGTCACCACCGACGCGGATGGACTCGGAGTAAACGATACCGTTTAAGGACAATACGCCGACTTCTGTAGTACCACCGCCGATGTCTAATACCATCGAACCTGTCGCTTCGCTGACGGGCATGCCTGCACCAATCGCCGCTGCCATTGGCTCTTCGATCAAATGCACTTCTCGCGCACCTGCACCTTGTGCAGACTCACGAATGGCACGGCGTTCAACTTGGGTAGAACCGCAAGGTACACAAATTAACACCCGTGGACTTGGGCGTAAGATTTTGTTTTCATGTACTTTACGAATGAAGTATTGCAACATTTTTTCAGTCACGGTGAAATCAGCGATTACGCCATCTTTCATCGGACGAATAGCGGTAATGTGGCCTGGAGTACGGCCTAACATTAATTTTGCTTCTGCCCCAACCGCTGCAATGGATTTCGCGCCATTGGATTCACGTCCTTGCCGAATGGCAACCACAGAAGGTTCATTTAATACAATACCTTGACCTCGTACATAGATGAGCGTATTCGCTGTGCCCAAGTCGATGGACAGGTCATTGGAAAATAATCCGCGTAAGCGCTTTAACATAAAATCCAGTTAATCCTTAGTTGAGTACATTAGGGAAAAAGTTTGGGCAGCAGATGCAAACATCAGCAACACGGCACGCTATTGCAGTGCAAAACTTCACTGCAACAGGTCATTGACTTAAGATAGCTCAGCAACCGTCATGCCTAATAGTGTATAGGCAATAGTTGAACACCTGATGACGAGGTGCTCGATAAAACATACCTTAAGTCAATGACCTTGACTTAACGGGCAAGTGCTTTTTTTGCTACCATAGCAGCAAACCCAATACTGTACCAAAGCTGGTAGAGACTGGACAAGCAAAGGCGCAGCGAAATGTGTGTATCGTGTTACAATAGATTCAATCGCTTAGCAGTGCCTGTCGGCACACAAACACCATTTGCTTGTGCAGTGCAACGGGTGGCGAGAAGCCCCGAGAGCATTGCCCTTGATTCAGAAAATCACACGATTTTACCGCTTTTACGCAACCGCCTTGGGTGGTAAAGTCGCCTACATTCTGAAAGCAGGCTCATTATAAAGAAATCGGCAGGTTTGTATAAGTAGGTAGCCCACTGAAATCATTTAATTTCATTGTTAACCTCAAATAACCTGCATTTATTCAGGCATTGTGCTGTGTCTAAACCTGTGTTGGTCACACGTTATCCGTGCCCTGATCCCCCTTCGGTCAAGACAGATTAGGAGTTGGTAACCGCATGTCCTTGCAACGAGAAGATGTTGAGAAAATTGCGCATTTAGCAAGAATTGAATTAAGCGAAGCGGATATTCCGCGCTATACGGACAATCTGTCCAGCATTTTTGAATTTATCGAGCAGCTCAATAGTGTTGACACAAAAGGCATTGTGCCGATGGCGCATCCTTTAGATGCTGTAGCGCGGTTACGCCCTGATATGGTGTCTGAAACTGACCAGCGGGTACATTTCCAACAAAATGCACCGTTAGTGGAAGCCGGTTTATACCTCGTACCTAAAGTTATTGAATAAGATCAACGACGAATAAGACATAAAGACTCATGCACACAAAATCACTGACTGAACTCTCTCAAGGGTTGCGTAACCGTGAATTCTCTAGCGTTGAATTAACGCAACACTTTTTAGACCGTATTAAGCGTTATGACGGTCAATTAAACAGTTTCATCACTGTCACGGAAGAAGTCGCCTTAGCACAAGCCAAAGCGGCAGACGAATTGTTACAAGCGGGCAATCCTAGCAGCCCATTAACCGGCATTCCGTTGGCACATAAAGATATTTTCTGCACTAACGGCATTAAAACCTCGTGCGGTTCCAAAATGTTAGACAACTTCGTAGCGCCTTATGATGCGCACGTTGTCAGCAAAGGCCAAGCGGCAGGGCTGGTCATGTTGGGTAAAACCAATATGGATGAGTTCGCGATGGGGTCTTCTAACGAAACCAGTTATTTCGGCGCGGTAAAAAATCCGTGGGATGTGCAAGCCGTCCCCGGCGGTTCTTCTGGTGGTTCTGCGGCAGCAGTCGCAGCGCGTTTAGCACCAATGGCAACCGGCACTGATACCGGTGGTTCTATCCGCCAACCAGCAGCCTTATGTGGCATTACCGGTTTAAAACCGACTTACGGCTTAGTGTCTCGCTTTGGCATGATCGCCTTTGCCAGCAGTTTAGATCAAGGTGGCCCTATGGCTGCCAGCGCAGAAGATGCGGCCTTGATGTTAAATGCAATGGTGGGCTTTGATCCGCGTGACTCAACTTCATTAGAACGCGAAGCTGAAGACTACACCGCACAATTAAACAATTCGATTGAAGGTTTAAAAATCGGTGTGCCTAGCGCGTTTTTCAGCGAAGGTTTAGACCCGCGTGTGGCGGCAGTTGTCGAAGCAGCGATCAAAGAATATGAAGCAGCAGGCGCTACGGTACAAGACGTGACTTTGCCGAATAACCATTTGTCAGTACCAGCTTATTACATCATCGCGCCAGCAGAATGTTCTTCTAACTTAGCGCGTTACGACGGTGTGCGTTTTGGTTATCGCTGTGACAAACCAAAAGATTTAATCGACTTATACAAACGCAGTCGTGCGGAAGGTTTTGGCTCTGAAGTAAAACGCCGGATTATGGTTGGCACTTACGCCTTATCAGCCGGTTACTACGACGCTTATTACTTAAAAGCGCAACAAATTCGCCGCTTAATCAGCGAAGATTTTAAACAAGCCTTTAGCGAAGTTGATGTGATCATGGGGCCTGTATCGCCAACGCCTGCCTTTAACTTAGGCGAAAAAACTGACGATCCAGTGACTATGTATTTATCCGATATTTACACCATCTCGATTAACTTAGCGGGTGTACCTGCGATGTCGATTCCAGCGGGTTTTGTTGATAACCGTCCGGTTGGCTTGCAGTTAATTGGTAATTACTTCAGCGAAGCGAAATTGCTCAATATTGCGCACCAATACCAACAGCGCACTGATTGGCATGCAAAAGTGCCAGCGGCGTTTGCTTAAGAAACAAGAATGTGCTTCTCGTTCCCAAATGCCATTTGGGAATGCAGTCATGACGTGCTACGTCACGAGTGAACTAAACGATGAATTTAGCTCGATCTTGGAACCCGCGACGCAGCGCGTCGTGACTGCATTCCCACACAGCGTGTGGGAACGAGAAACTACTTGTTTTTACAAAAAATTTCGTCGAACTAACGCAGATTGTAGCGATAGCCGCCTTAGCAGGCGGTTATCTTTTTAACACAGAGGATTCACCACATGTCATGGGAAGTTGTGATTGGTCTGGAAGTACACGCCCAATTAGCCACCCGCAGTAAAATCTTTTCTGGTGCTGCCACTGCCTATGGCGCGGCACCGAATACTCAAGCCTGCTCTGTGGATTTAGGCTTACCTGGGGTGTTGCCGGTTTTAAACCAAGAAGCGGTACGCATGGCGGCTAAATTTGGCTTAGCCATCGGTGCTAGCGTTTCGCCGCGCTCCGTGTTTGCGCGTAAAAACTATTTTTACCCTGATTTACCAAAGGGTTATCAAATCAGTCAATATGAATTGCCAGTGGTTAGCGAAGGCACTTTATTGATTGAGTTAGAAGATGGCACAGAAAAAGTCATCGGCGTAACCCGCGCCCATTTAGAAGAAGACGCTGGTAAATCTTTACACGAAGATTTCCAAGGTTATACCGGTATCGATTTAAACCGCGCTGGTACGCCGTTATTGGAAATCGTGTCTGAACCGGATATGCGCTCAGCGAAAGAAGCCATTGCTTACATGAAAAAATTGCATTCTTTAGTGCAATATTTAGAAATTTGCGACGGCAACATGCAAGAAGGTTCTTTCCGTTGTGATGCTAACGTATCAGTGCGTCGTGTCGGTGCTGCTGAGTACGGTACACGGGCGGAAATCAAAAACTTAAACTCTTTCCGCTTTGTGGAACGGGCGATCAATTTTGAAGTTGAGCGTCAAATCGAGTTAATCGAAAGCGGCGGCAAAGTGGTGCAAGAAACCCGCTTATACGACGCAGAGAAAAACGAAACACGCTCTATGCGGACGAAAGAGGAAGCTAACGACTACCGTTACTTCCCTGATCCAGACTTATTGCCATTGGTGGTTGAAGCAGACTTCTTGCAACAAGTGAAAGCGGAGTTGCCAGAGTTACCAGACGACAAACGTCAACGCTTTATGACCCAATATGGTTTGTCTAAATACGATGCGTCGGTGTTAACTGCCAGCCGTGAATTAGCCGATTATTTTGAGGAAGTTGTACAATCCTCTGAATGTGAAGCGAAATTATGTGCAAACTGGGTCATGGGTGATTTAGCTGCCTTGTTAAACAAAAATGACTTAGAAATCACCGAATCTCCGGTAACGGCTGCACATTTAGCGAAAATGATTCGCCGTATTGCCGATAACACTATTTCTGGCAAAATTGCTAAAGATGTGTTTGAAGCAATGTGGGCAGGTGAGCATGATGGTGATGCTGATGGCATCATCGAAGCTAAAGGCTTAAAACAAGTGACCGACACTGGCGCGATTGAGAAATTAGTCGATGAAGTGATCGCAGCAAATCCGGGGCAAGTGGAAGCTTATCGCGGCGGTAAAGATAAACTGTTTGGTTTCTTTGTCGGTCAGGTGATGAAAGTCTCTAAAGGCAAGGCAAACCCTGCTCAAGTGAATGACTTATTGAAGAAAAAATTAGACGCTTAATGTAAATTGCGTAGCCTAATGACTACGCAGTGAGCGCGTTTTTAAAACCTGACCGATTGCCCATCGGGTCAGGTTTTTTTTGGTAGGTATGGTGTCATCATTGTAGGACGTTCATGTAGGATGGGTAGAGCAAAGCGAAACCCATCATTTTGGAAACATGATGGGTTTCGGCGCGAGATAATGTTGTGGCTAAAACAGAATCACGGGCGCGCCTCTACCCATCCTACACATTTTCCGCGTTCGCTCCGTAAACAGACACGGTGCAAATCCTACAATGTTGTGGCAGAAACTCAAAAACTCAGTGTTCAATCAGGCGACGAGGAGTGAAATCATGAAGCAACACTATTACGGCTGGTTAACGTGGCTATTATTCAGTTGGTGTGGGTTAGTCAGTGCAGCAGAGGATGAATGGTTGCAACAGCGCTGGCAGTTTCAAGAAGCCGTTAGTGCGTTGCAAGCTGAGGACATCGAGCGTTTTACTACTTTACAGCAAGGTTTAGGCGATTATCCGATTGCGCATTATTTGCAGTATTTTTATTTACGTGACCATTTAGACACTGTTGATCCAGCACAGATACAAACTTTTTTAACACAACATCCTGACAGCCCTGTCAGTGCTTTACTGCGCCGCAGTTGGTTGAATACTTTAGCAAAACAAAATAACTGGCCGCTTTATTTAAGCACTTATACGCCACAAAACAGCGTGAGTTTGCAATGTCTTTATTTACAGGCCAAGTTAAGCACGCAAACCGACGTGCAAAGCATCGCCGAACCTGCACTGGCTTTATGGACAGTGGGCAAATCTCAGCCCAATGTCTGCGATCCCATCTTTGATTATTTATATCAAGAAAATCTGATTACCTCAGAACGCCGTTTTGAGCGTGTGCGCTTAATGTTGCAAGCGGGCGAATTGCGCTTAGCGGCATGGTTAGCCAAACCTTTATCCACTGAGCAACGTGCCATCGTCACCCAATGGCAGCAAATGCACGAAGCGCCTGAAAACAGTTTAAACAGTGCGCAAGGTGCAGACAGCACCTTATATCGTGAGATGTTGCAATATGGCTTAATGCGCTTGGCGCGTACTAACGCCGCTGCCGCGTATGGTGCGTGGCAAAGTTTGCAAAAGCGTTATGCCTTCAGCACTGAACAGCAAAATGACATCAGTGCAGAAATTGCAGTACGTGCGGAATGGCAGGAGTTACCAGAGGCAGCAAGCTGGCTGATGGCATTAAAACCCGCTGCTCGTAGCGAACGAGTGTGGCGCACACATTTGCAGTTGTTATTACGGCAACAAGATTGGGCAAGTGTGTTAAAAGTAATGGCATTATTGCCTAAAGAAGTACAGGAATTAGAGGTTTGGCGGTATTGGCAAGCGCGAGCCGCAGGACAGCAGCAACAGGCAACGGTAGCGCGTGCGATTTATTTAGAACTGGCTAAACAACGCAGTTATTACGGATTTTTAGCGGCAGATCACTTAAAGCAATCCTATAAATTCAATGAAGAAACCACCGTAATTGCTGACGCGGATCAATCAGCAGTGCTAAAAAGCGCGGCGGTGATTCGCGCCCGCGAGTTATTTTTCACTAACTTTATTACGGAAGCGCGTCGAGAGTGGAATGACGCTTTAGAACAGTTAAGCAATGTTCAGCAAAAAAAGGCGGCGGCAGCACTTGCCAGCCAATGGGGTTGGCATGATCGCGCAATTGTCACTGCGGCTAAATCTGGTGATTACAATAACTTAAGCATTCGCTTTCCGACTCCACACTATGATGCAGTGTTAACCTATGCCACACAGCATGAACTGCCTTATCCGTGGGTGTATGCGATCATTCGCCAAGAAAGCGCGTTTCAAGCCGATGCGCGTTCGGTGTCTAATGCCTTGGGGTTAATGCAATTATTGCCTGCAACGGCGAAAGAAGTGGCGGGGCGTTATGACATCGCCTTAAATGGTGAAAGTAGCATTTTAACGCCGGATATTAATATTCAGTTAGGCACTGGCTATTTACATCACTTAATGGAACGCTTTGACAATAATATTATTTTATCAACAGCAGCTTATAACGCTGGGCCTTCGCGTTCTATTCGCTGGCGTAAAGAATTTGGCTGTTTGCCGACAGATGTGTTTGTCGAGTTAATTCCGTTCCAACAAACTCGCGATTATGTGCAAAATATCTTGGCTTATATGCCAATTTTTGAATATCGCTTGCTGGGTTCGCCGGAAGTGCAACGCTTGAATTTAGATGGAATTGTGATGAATACGGATTGCCCTGTGGCGAATGTGGCATTGTAGGGTGGAATAGCGCAGCGTATTCCACCATGAAATTCTGCAAAAAGCTAAACAAAAACAGCGTATAAACCGCATGGTGGAATACGGCTTACGCCTATTCCACCCTACAAATGTGCTTAATTTAATGGCTGTAACGCAGTGGGATTTCACTCACCCAACTATACTGATAAACATCCAAAACCAGAGAATAAACCTCATGTGGCGTTTATCACTTTTAATACTTTGCTTTACTTTCACCGCCTGCCAACGCACAGCGATCCAGCCCTTACCAACACTCACCGAGCGTTACCCAAACCACACCGCAACTGTCACCTTGCCCCATACCGCACAAAACGTAGTCGGTGATTTCACTAAACCAGAAGGCTATCAACCTGAGCCATGGTCATCAGGCAGCCAACGATTGCCGATTATCCCCGCGCCAGAACTGAGCAGCTATAAAGCCGCAGACCAAATTGATCCCAACACAGGCGGACGTTATCGAGCTTTTGACAATAAGCGTTTAATTGACCCAAACTCAGGCCGTTTATATCGCACCACGCCAAACGGTTACATCATCACCGAACAGGGATTAAAACGGGGGATTGCGATTAGCCGTTGACCTCACTACCAACGTATTGCAACGGCACTCGGCGAGCAATATGAGAGAACAACTCATAGGCAATCGTGCCGCAAGCATCCGCCACTTCTTTTGCCAATACTTGCCGCCCCCACAATTCAACATGAGAACCGATACCCGTTTGTGGTAAATCCGTTAAATCCACCGTGATCATGTCCATAGACACCCGACCAATTAAACAGGTGCGCTGACCATCAACCGCGACCGGTGTGCCACTGGGCGCATGACGCGGATAACCGTCAGCATAGCCAATAGACACTACGCCAACCCGTGTCGGACGCGGACATTTAAACGTGCCGCCATAGCCAATTAACTCGCCTGTTTGCACCTCTCGCACTGCGATAATCTGTGCTTGCAACTGCATAGCGGGAATTAACTGCAAACTCTCTGGCGTATCTCGATCTAAAGGTGAACAGCCATACAGCATAATGCCTGCACGTACCCAATCCCCATGTGAAGCAGGCCACGCCAAAATGCCCGCAGAGTTGGCAATACTACGCGCACCATTTAAACCTGCGCTGGCTTGCTGAAAAGTGGCTAACTGTTGTTCAGTATAGGCGTTGTCCAACTCATCAGCACAGGCCAGATGTGTCATCATATTAACCGCTTCAACCTGTGGGCAATTCTGCAAACGCGCATGAATTGTCGCGTACTCCTCTGGCGCAAAGCCTAAACGGTGCATGCCAGAGTCCATTTTTAACCAAACAGTTAACGGCTGTGTTAAGGTCGCCTGCTCTAACACGCGCACTTGTTCAATGTTATGTAACACCGGCATAAACTGCTGTTCAACTAACACTGGCAACTCGCTGGCACTAAAAAAACCTTCAATTAAAATGATAGGATTTTGAATGCCTGCCGTGCGCAATTCTAAAGCTTCTTCTAAACAAGCAACCGCAAAGGCATCAGCTTCACTGCTCAGGGCTTGCGCTAACTTCACCGCGCCATGTCCATAACCATTGGCTTTGATCACGGCGACGGCCTTACGCGCAGGGGCTAATTGCCGTGCTAGGCGGTAGTTATGGCGAATCGCAGCCAGATCAATGCGGGCAAAAGTCGGTCTGAACATGGTGTAAACCTCAAAGGCAGAGGGAGAAGTGTGCTCTGATAGGTGAATAAAAGTGCCCATTCTAAGAGGATTGTCGGTATTTTTATAGCAGGCGCGAATGGCTTAACGATGCGGAGATAAGCTGCTATCCTTAAGCATTTTTTTAACGCAATAAAAAGAATGTTAAACGTGACACAGGCTTGGCAACCTACTGCCTCGCTCGCTGCGATACAAGCGCGTGCGCAGTTATATCAACAAATTCGCCAATTTTTTGCTGCTCGCCAAGTGTTAGAAGTGGAAACCCCTATTTTGTCCGCAGCGGCAGTTCCTGAACCTGCCATTGCGCCACTGCATACACGCTATCACGCAGCGAAAACTCTACCTCTGTTTTTGCAAACTTCACCTGAACTGCCAATGAAACGGCTATTAGCCGCAGGCAGTGGCGCGATTTTCCAAATTGCGAAGGTGTTCCGCGATGGTGAAGCCGGACGCTTGCATAATCCTGAATTCAGCATGTTAGAGTGGTATCGGCCTGAGTTTAATCAAGACGATTTACTGCAAGAAATCAGCGATTTATTACAATTGGTTTTGATGTGCCCGCCTGCCAGTAGCATTAGTTATTGTGAAGCTTTTGAAATCCATGTCGGCTGTTGCCCATTGAGTGCACCACTGACGCAGTTACAAGAGAAGGTGAAAGCCTTGGGCTATGATGCGGCGGCAAGTTTGGAGCGCGATGCCTGTTTGCAATTGTTAGTCTCTTATCTAGTCGAGCCACATTTAGGTATACAAGCCCCCGTATTTTTAACCGATTTTCCTGCCACGCAAGCCGCACTCGCTCGTAAAAAACCCGATAATCCACAACTTGCAGCACGCTTTGAGGTGTATTATCACGGTATAGAATTGGCTAATGGCTTTGAAGAATTAACTGATGCGCAAGAGCAGCGGCAACGCTTTGAAGCGGAATTAGCGCAACGCGCAACCTTAGATTTGCCACAACATCCGCTGGATGAACATTTTTTAGCCGCTTTAGCTGCCGGTATGCCTGCTTGTTCAGGCGTGGCCTTGGGGTTAGATCGCTTATTAATGTTACAGTTAGGGGCAAATCATATTCACGATGTTTTAACTTTTCCTATCGATAACGCTTGATGAATGTTTTAATTGTAGATACTGCAACCGAGGCGTGTTCTTGCGCCTTAATCTGTGGCGACCAAGTGCTCAGCCGTAGCGAATTTGCACCACGCCGACATACAGAACTGGTTTTACCGATGGTCGATAGCGTCTTGGCTGAAGCGAGTTTAGTGCCCGCACAGTTGACAGGTATTGCCTTTGGCTGCGGGCCTGGCAGCTTTACCGGCTTGCGCATTGCATGTGGTGTAGTGCAAGGCATCGCCTTTGGTCTGGATTTACCGGTAGCCGCCATTTCTGATTTAGCTGCTTTGGCACAAATGACTTATCACCGCCACGGTGCAACTCAGGTGCTTGCCAGCATTGATGCGCGTATGGCTGAAGTCTATTGGGGCTGTTATCGCTTAAATGCTGACAATTGTATGCAGTTAATGGGCGAAGAAGTGGTGATTGCACCTGAGGCTGTATCTGTCGCTGAGGCAGGTACGTGGGTTGGCGCGGGCAGTGGTTGGGATACTTTTGCCGATGCCTTGACTCAGCAGGTGAAGGCGCAGGGTAGTCAGCTCGAAAAATGGTGGCCTGAGTTATTGCCGGACGCAGTGGATATGGCTCCATTGGTGCGTGCGGCTTTTGCTGCGGGGGATGTGATGGCAGCAGAGCAGGCGATGCCGGTGTATTTGCGGAATCAGGTGGTGAAAACATGATTAAATATTTTGCCGCAGAAAATTTTGCTTCGATCAAAGAACAAGCGATTGTAGAGTTTGATCTGAATGTTACACCTGAGCGTTTTCATCCAGCGCATGCAGTAGTCGGCTTTGCGGGGGCAAATGCCTCTGGCAAAACGACCGTGCTTAAAGCATTAAGTTTCACTTTATTTTTTATGAAGTGGTCTTTTACTTTCTTAGCACCTGAGGAGGACATTCCTTATCAAGCGTTTATTGAGCCAAAACAAGCAAAAAATGCGACGAAATTACATTTAATCTTTCAACAAGTAGTTGATGGTGAAGCGGTCAATTTTGAATATATTTTGCTGCTAAATCATAATGTTGTCTTATCAGAGAAGCTTAGTATTTTAAATCAAGATGAACAGGAAAGATTAATTTATCAACGTACTGAAAATAAGATCACGTTTGGAGCAGAACAAGATTCTATTCCTATAGAAGGCTTGAGAGAAAATTGTTCTATTGTGTCTTATGCGGCACAGTTTAAACAAAAGTTTGCTTTAGCTTGTGTGCATTATGAGTCTATTTCTAATCTTAGCCGAGCAGGTTTAAAAAAAGGAGAGTTTGAGTTTAATCAAGCTTTTTTAACCAATGTTTTAGCTGATCGAGATTTATGTGAGCAACTTAAAACGGTTATTCATATTGCTGACTTAGGTATTAAAGATGTTCAAATTAAAAAAAATGCCTTAGGTGTTAAAGAGTTAAAGTTTTTGCATGCTTTAGAACAAGGCGTTTTTCCATTTAGTTTGGAGCTTGAAAGTGAAGGCACTTTAAAGTTTATAGCGGTTATTCTCAAAGTATTAATGGCTTTACAACAAGGTGCTGTAGTCATCATTGATGAAGTTGAGTTGAAGTTGCATCAAAATTTAGTCGCTTACTTAATCGGCTTATTTCAAAATCCTGCGAAAAATCCACATCAGGCGCAACTTATTTTTTCTTTTCACAATAGTTTTTTGATGGAAATTTTAATGCCGGAGCAATTGTGGTTTACTGAAAAAAGTGCTCAAGGTAAAACCAGTGTTTTTTGTGCTGTCGATTTTGGTGATAGCATTCAAAATTTATATGAAAAAGATTTAGAGTTGTTATATCGCGCAGGGCGTTTTGGAGCTAAGCCTAGGGAGTTATAAGATGGCTCGTGCCAAGAGAAATATAAAAAAACAAGCAAAGCCTGAAAAGTATTTAGCTATTGTAGAAGGTTGTACAGAAGAAAATTATTTAAAACATCTAAAAAATTTAGGTACACATGCGCTTGGCTCTATATTAAATTGTAAAGGTGGAAAAGCGCGTTCTGTGTTATTAGAAGCAATTAAGAAGTATGAGAAATATGGTCAATATTATAAAGGTTATCTTATATGGTTTGATGCTGATGAATATCAGCAAGCCGATCATACTTTGCATGAACGACTAGAAAAAACAGGTGTGATGGATATTTTTATTTCCTCACCTTGTATCGAACATTGGCTATTAGCACATTTTGAAACAATTAATTTATATGCTAATCAAAATTGTAAGCAATGTGAAACACGTCTAAAAAAACATATCCCACACTATAAAAAGAATGATTGTACCTTGTTAGAGCGTCATATTAGTATTGAACATATTAATATGGCGAAACAACACTATGCAGAATTAGCGAATATTCCCGCAAAATATTTTCAACTTTAGCAAAACAATGATAATTTCTTGTGTCATTTTGCTCTAAAGGTTTGTGGTCTGCACTAATAATAAGAGTTAGCGTATTGGTGTACTCAGTGAGGAGAAACATTTGTGAATTGGTCCATTAAAAATCGCCTCATTGCGATGGGGGCACTGATTGTCGTGGTTTGGATAAGTTTAGTCTCAACCTCTTTATTGACCACCAATGAAGTGAATCAAGCCGCAGAATCACAAGATCACACCTTAGGCTTAAATCAAAAACGCCATACGCAATTGCAATTAACTGAAACCATGCAAATAAGCCATTCACAGTTAATGCGTATCGTGCAGGAGATTTTAAACACCAAAGAAATTGACGTTATCCATAGCCATTACTGGCAAGAAATGGAACAAGAGTTATCAATACAGACTGAAATGGCTGAACAGTTTAGAGCCTTAAGCGCTCAAACCAATCAAGAGAAACTGTTTAATAATATCAATGATATGTTAAGCAAGCTGATTCAGCTTGCACATAATGATTTAGTGAATTTAATTTATAATAAGCCTAACCAAGAAAATAAAATTAAAGCTTTATTTAATCAGCTTGATAAGAGCTTAGCGCAAGAAGTCAATGCTATTTATGAGTTGTTAGAACCATTAGAAGCTGATTTATTAAAGCGTAAGCGGGGTTTAATACAAGCTCAGCAAAAGTCTGCCATTCAGCAAATCGAGTCAGCAGAAGAGTTATTACAAGATTTCAAACGTTTATATGTGCAGTTCCGATTTATTAACAGCACGGTATTAAGAACAGCAAATAACACTCAACACAATCAAAATCAGCTCGAACAATTATTAGGTGATATTAGCACTTTACAAACATGGTTGATTTCCTTACCCACCTTAGGACTTACGGATTCAGAGTTAGAACAGTTTCGAGAGTTATTGCGACATACGATGCTGATTCAGCAATTAATCGAATCACGTCTACCAGCCTTAATTGAACAAGGAAATCTTATTCATCGACAATTACAAGAACAAACTCAAAATCTAAGCCTTGACTTCCAAGAACTAAATAATAATTTAGCCAAAAGCTTAGGCGAGTTAGCCCAACATATTCATTTTGAAACAGTGCAAGCAGAACGCGCCTTAATGTTGTCGCGCACGCAGTTACAACGCAGCATGCAACAAGCTTTATTCTTTAACTTGCTGATTTCAATTTTAGGCATTGCCTTAATGGTGGTGTTATTTGTCTTATTAAGTCACTCCTTAATCAAACGCTTAGAAGCGTCTGTCGCCTGCGTTAAAGCTGTGGGAGAAGGGGATTTTGAAGTACATTTAGATGCCCCTAATAATGATGAGATTGGCTTATTGCAACAAGGCATTAATGCCATGACCGCCAGTTTACAGCGTCGAGATGAAGCTTTGCGCGAGAGTGAAGCCCGTTTGCAAGTGATTTTAGACAATGCTCCATTGATTATTTTCTTAAAAGAATTGCAAGGCACTTATCGTTTTATTAATAAGACCTATGAGTCCGTATTTAATTTAGATAGAGCGCAAAATTTAGGGCGCACAGATTTTGATATATTTCCGCATGAAGTGGCATTAGCTCGTCGGCATCACGATTTATTAGCGATTCGAGAACAACGGCCTATTGAATTTGAAGAAGTGATAGAAAATAAGGGCGAGCAGAATTTTTATTTATCACTGCGTTTTCCGCTATATGATGGCTTAGGTATTCCTTATGCCATTTGCGGTATTTCTACTGATATTACTACGCAAAAACAAGCAGAGTTAGCCTTGCGAGAGGCTAAAGAAGCAGCGGAATTAGCAAACCGAGCTAAGAGCACTTTCTTAGCCAATATGAGTCATGAATTGCGCACACCACTTAATGGTATTTTAGGTTATGCACAAATTTTATTGCGGGATCGTTCTTTATCTTTGCATCAACGTGAAGGCGTAGAGGTCATTTTACGCAGTGGCGATTACTTATTAAATTTAATTAACGATATTTTAGATTTATCTAAGATTGAAGCCGAGCGTATTGAGTTATACATACAGCCTTTTCATTTAGATATTTTTATTAAGAGTATTTGCGAATTATTTACCGTGCGAGCTGAGCAAAAGGGCATTAAGTTTGAGTTTGTACCTTTATCGCCTTTGCCAGTGGGGGTTGAAGGCGATGAAAAGCGTTTACGACAAATTTTTATTAATTTATTAAGCAATGCAGTGAAATTTACCCCACCTGAGGGACGTGTCACATTGCGGCTTGCTTATCATGACAGCCAATTCCATTTTGAAATTGCCGATACGGGGTTAGGCATTGCAGATCATGAGTTAGACAGTATCTTCCAACCATTTCAACAAGTCGGCGATCAAGAGTACCGCGCTGAGGGCACTGGCTTAGGTTTGGCGATCACCAAACGATTGGTTGAGTTAATGGATGGCGATTTATCGGTTTCCAGCCAGTTAAATAAAGGCACGGTGTTTTCAGCAAATTTAAGTTTGCCAGCGACAGAGTTATTAGAAGAACCGATTGCACATTGTCCACAACTGGCGATTATTGGCTATCAAGGTACGGCAAAAAGCATTTTAGTGATGGATGATAGGGCGGAAAATCGTGCCGTGTTGCATGATTTGTTAAAGCCGCTTGGCTTTGATGTATTTGAAGCTGCTGATGGCGAACAGGGTTTGCAAGAAGCATTACGTTTGCAGCCAGATATGATTTTAACCGATTTAGTCATGCCTAAAATGCATGGTTTAGAAGCCGTGCGCCACTTACGAGAAATCGTGGCGTTTAAACAGATTCCAATTGTGGCTGTCTCTGCCAATGTGTTTGAACATCATCAAGCACAGAGTTTAGCCGCAGGCTGCAATGCGTTTTTACCGAAGCCAGTGCATGTCGATGAGTTATTTAATTTATTGCAAAGCTTGTTAAAAATTGAATGGGTTTATGATGAGAGCTTATTGCCATTGACGGATCAAATGGGGAATATTTTGACAGGCCCTACACCGCCACAAGCACAAGCATTATTTGAATTGTGTATGTGCGGTGATATTGGTGGCTTAATTGAGTTATGTGATGAATTGATGGCAGAGAATGCAGAGCTGCATACGTTTATGAATAAAGTTAAGCAATTAGCGCATAATTTTGCGGAAGATGAGATTATTTCGTTGTTAGAAGAGTATATGAATGTGAGTTCGACTTGAGGTCTGACCTCACCTAATAGTTTCTCGTTCCCATCGTCCAGATCACTGCCATTAAGTTAAGTGATGCTAACGTGTAGGATGGGTAGAGCGAAGCGAAACCCATCGTGTTACAAGATGGGTTTCGGCGCGAGATAATTTTGTGATTAAAACAGAATTACGGGCGCGCCTCTACCCATCCTACACGCTGTTCAGACTTTTCCGCGTTCGCACCGCAAAAAGACGCGGCGCAAACCCTACAACGACAATACCTGCTTAACCTAATGGCAGTGACCAAGACGGTGTGAACGAGAAACTACTTGTTTTTAATATAAAACTCTTGCTTGTGTAGATACCCTTGAGCGCAATAAACCCCACTTAGCCACCAATCCGCCGCAATTGCGCAGGCGTTAACAACCAACACAAATCCGCTTCTGCTGGTGCAATTTTGTCAGGAAAATCCAGCAAACACATACCGCCTTTTTTCATCGGCAACCATGTATCCGGTTTGCCACTTAATAACCATGTGGCTAACTCCCCTAACTCAGGTTCATGACCAACGAGTGCGACTAAATCATGAGTCGGTTGTTGCTGTAACCACGCTAATACAGACTGTGCTGCGCCGCGTGGTGCAAGTGCGGGCAAGGTTTCTTGTGGCGGGTTAAAATACTCTTTTGCAACGATCTCTGTGGTCTGCATTGCACGCACCAATGGACTGGTGGCAATTAAGTTAATGTGTGGCACCAGTTTGAGCAAACCGCGCACGTTTTTGCGCATTTTGTTCCGGCCTTTATTGGTCAAAGGCCGCAAATCATCTGGCTTTCCGGTTAACGCGAAATCATCACGCTCTTCTGCAATGGCATGACGCACGATTAAGAGTTGCATATTTACCCCTTTTTCTTTTTGTCTTTCGCTTTTTCTGCTTTGGGTAACTCCTCTTCCGTCACCCCTAATTCAGCTTCTAAGCGTTGACAAACCGTCTCTAACACTTGTAAACGGGCAAAACGTTTGTCATTACCAGCGATTAATGTCCACGGTGCAAACTCCGTGCTGGTGCGTGCCACCATGTCATCAATAGCCGTGACATATTCGTCCCATTTCTCCCGATTACGCCAATCTTCTTCAGTAATTTTATGGCGCTTGTAAGGAATTTGTTCACGTTCTTTAAAGCGTCTTAATTGTTCTTCTTGATCCAAATGTAACCAAAACTTCAGCACAATAATGCCATGTTTGGCTAAGTTTTCCTCAAAATTATTGATTTCTAAATAAGCGCGTTTCCATTCGCTTTCATTAGCAAAGCCTTCTACCCGTTCCACTAATACCCGACCATACCAAGTACGGTCATACACCGTCACCATCCCTGCACGTGGAATATGTCGCCAAAAGCGCCATAAATAATGATGCGCCCGTTCTTCATCAGTGGGGGCGGCGGTGGAAATCACTCGGTATAAACGCGCATCCATTGCTTGCGTCATGCGGCGAATGCTGCCACCTTTACCCGCAGCGTCCCAGCCTTCAAACACAATTAAGGTTGAGCGTTTTTGCCGACTGGCTTCCCATGCTAAACGATGTAACTTGCCTTGGTAAGTGGTTAACGCTTTGCGGTAGTCTTTAGCCGATACCGTTTGTGTTAAATCTACCGTGTCTAATACCGTACGGGTTTGATTACCGAGATTAAAATCACTCGGCACACTGGGGGTTGCGGCTGTTGCGAGTATCTCACCTTGTTGTCGTAACTGCTCGCGGGCTTCATATTTGGCAATGACGTGGTTTAAGTTTTCCAACACGCTTTGCGCGACGGTTAAATCACGGTAACGGGTATTGGTTGATTCAATGATATGCCACGGTGAATCGCCGGAATCTGTATGGCGAATAGCGCGTTCGGCGGCATGGGTAAAGGCATCATATAATTCAGCGTGCTGCCAATCACGATCTGATACGCTGCGGCGAGTGTGCGGGTCTTCGGATAATTTATGCAAACGCTTGCATTGTTCATCTTTCGATAAATGCAACCAATATTTTAAAATCAATGCACCATCTTCAACTAATAAACTCTCAAAGCGGCGGATTTGAATTAAAGCTTCATCCATTTGCGCTGGTTCAAGTTGACCATAAGCCATATCTTGAATCGGGTCGACATACCAACCACCAAAGAAAATGCCGATGCGACCGCGAGCAGGTAATTGTCGCCAATAACGCCAAAAATAAGGGCGTGCTTGTTCTTCGTCGGTGGGGGTATCAATGGCGATGGTTTCTAAACCACGCGGGTCCATCCATTCGTTTAAGGCGTTGACCACTTCGCCGCGACCGGCGGCATCAACACCTGAGATAATAATAATGACGGGGGTATTGGTTTTACTTAAAGCAAACTGTGCTTGTAACAGTTGCTCACGCAGTTTAGGCACTTGTTTCTTAAATGCTTCTTTAGTAATTTTTCGCCCTACTTCTGCTGCTTCAAACATGATGTTTTCCCTTTGGTGTTTGCTTGTTGTTGTTTCTGCCGGATGGCACATCGTGTCAATAGGAGACCTGTCTCATGTGTAAGCACATGTATTCGTCCTAGCTAGCTAAAGATGCTACACTTAAATGGTGTTGACATCTCAGAATTTTGCGTTGGTGTTGAGTCAAAAATATAAAGAATTTGTTTTCTCCAGTATGCCTATCAACAATCATTTTGCTTAAAATGCTGTTATAAGGATACATATCGCTCAGTTGTGGAGATGCATATTTTTAGTCTTTTAGCCTTGTCTCGCACCTCCATTTATACACATCCCTTAATACATTGCTGTAGCGTCATTGGCTCACTATAACCAGTCGCCATAGCGAATGCCATGTTTTTTCTGCGTAAGGCTATAGTTAACCATGAATACTTCCCCTCAAGGTCTATACGTCAGTCGTGAACAAATGAACCAAAAAACTAGACTTCTTATTAAGCGCAAAGTACAACAAAAATTTGCCTTATTTCTTTTTACTATGCTGGCATTATTTGGCCTGCCTGTTGTGATAACGGGTTATATAGTAATTAGTAATATTGTTTATAACTTACAAGATCAAATTTTTACTCAAGAGCTAACGACTATTCATAACACCATTAATAAAGCACATCAAGTGTTAGAAAGTGCAGGTGTTAGCTCATTGCAAGCTTATGTCAGTCAAGCACAGGAAAAGGTGTTAGTACAATTGGCGCGGGATTACCCCAAAAGTACACAAGTGAATGTATTTGTGCTGGATGAAAATAAGCAGTTGTTATTGCATCCTACTTTACCCAAGCAATCAGCGTTAGATACGACTTATGTGAATGACATGTTGAGCCAAAAAACTGGCTCCATGCAGTATTTGTTAAACGGCGTAGAGTATTACGCAGTATTTCAATGGAATAGTGATTGGCATTGGTTAATTGTGTTATTTATCAGCAAAGATGCTTTATTTGCTGAACGTAGTTTTTATTTAAACACGGTACTTGCTGCCAGCATTTCTGTTTTAATTGCGGTAATATTATTATCTTATTTTCTCACGGCAGGCATTTCCAATCAGATTCAATTGATATTGAATTACTTAAAAGAAATTGAAAGTGGTAAATTGCAATTACCACCGCTGCCCAGTAGCCAAGATGAATTAGGCATGATTCAAGCAGGTGTGAATACCATGCTGAGTCAAGTCGCGTCGGCAAATCAAGCGATGTTGGCAGAAATTAAACAGCGTCAGCAAGCAGAGCAAGAATTACGCGACAGTGAGGCGTATTGGCATTTATTATTTGAGGAATCCTTAAGTGGTTTAGTGCTGCACCGTTTGAGTGATGGTCAACTGGTTGATGCGAATCCCGCTTATTTGAAAATCATTGGTTATAGCAAAGAAGCCTTATTAACACGCAAAAATGATTTTTTAGATATTACACTGCCTGCTTGTTTGCAAGCAGACTATGCGCAGCTAAAGATTTTAAAGCAAACAGGACGTTATGGGCCTTATGAAAAGGTCTATTTGCATAGTTCAGGGCAACAGGTGTTTGTACGCTTGTCCGGTTTAATTATCAAACGTGGCGGTGAGTCATTAATCTGGAGTAATGTAGCGGATATTTCCGACTTAAAAGCTTCAGAACGGGCATTGCGGAAGGCGATAAACGAGGCAGAACAGGCACAATTTGCCGCAGAAACGGCCAACCGCGCCAAAAGTACCTTCTTAGCCAACATGAGTCATGAGTTGCGCACCCCACTCAATGGCATTTTAGGTTACACGCAAATATTGCAACGCGATGAACATATCAGCACTAAACAGCGCGAAGGGGTGGAAATTATTCAGCGCAGCGGTGAATATTTGCTTACGCTCATCAATGACATTTTAGATTTATCTAAAGTTGAGGCTGGTCGCATTGATTTATATTGTACGACGTTTGGTTTTGTACATTTCTTAGACGAAATTACTGGCTTGTTTGAAATGCGTGCTGAGCAAAAGGGAATCGCTTTTATTTACGAGCCTTTATCACAACTGCCTAGCGGTGTGTACGCTGATGAAAAACGCTTGCGCCAAGTGTTAATTAATTTGTTGGGCAATGCGGTGAAATTCACAGAGCATGGTGGCGTGTCGTTAAAAGTTGGTTTAGTGCAAAATCAAACTTTTAAAGAAGGCGATACCATTGATGTCCGGTTTCAAATTGAAGATACGGGGGTGGGGGTCGCATCCCATGAATTAGAACGTATTTTCTTGCCTTTCCAACAAGTTGGCGATATTCGCCATAAGACAGAAGGCACGGGTTTAGGCTTGTCGATTACGAAAAGCTTAATAGAGTTAATGGGCGGGCATATGGAGGTGCGCAGTGTACCTCATCAAGGCAGTTGTTTTTGGTTTGTGTTGCCGTTGACCACCGCGCCGTTTTTAGTCAAAGACTCTGCCCCTGAAGCCATGCCTGTGATTCGCGGCTATGAAGGTGAGCGTCGCCATGTGTTGATTGTCGATGATAAGCTAGAAAATCGCTCAGTGTTGACGAATTTGCTCACACCGTTAGGCTTTAGTTTGTCAGAAGCCTGTAATGGGGAGGAAGCCTTACTGTGTTTAGAGCACACCCTACCGGATTTGATTTTAACAGACTTAGTGATGCCGGTAATGGATGGTTTTGAGTTTACGCGCCATATTCGCCAATCACCTCGTTTTCAACAGATTCCGGTGATTGCAGTGTCTGCCAGTGTGTTTGATTATCATCAATTAGAAAGTGAAGCGGCGGGTTGTAATGCGTTTATCAGCAAGCCAGTGCACTTTGGAGCCTTGTTGGAACTGATTCAAAACCAGTTAGACTTGCAATGGACGTATGGGGCTACGCTAGTGGAAATGTTGCCTACACATGGACACAGCACACAACAGATCAGTGACAGCAACTCACTTGAAACGATGATAGGCCCTAGCCCACAAGAAGCGAAACAATTATACGAATTAGTGATGATGGGTGACATTGCCGGTATTATTAAGCGGGCTGATGATTTACAGCAGCAGAATCCTGCGTTAATGCCATTTCTGCAACACTTGATAGGCTTGGCGCGTCGATTTGACGAAGATGCATTAAGCACATTATTAGAACCGTATTTAACGCAATAATCAGGAAAAGCTCTATAATAGCCTGCAATTGAGGCAGATTGTGTGCAGCACTGTCTGCCTAGCTAAGCACTCAAGCCTAATGGGGAAATGCTTAACATAAGTCGTTGCTTAAAAAAAGCAACCTATCCATTTATTGCCCAGTGCTTGGGCTTACAAACCGTGTTATGAAATTAGAATGAATGCAGAAGCTGAAACCAAGCAAGGTACCGTATTAATCGTTGACGATACCCCCGCAAATGTGAGTGTCTTATTTGATTTTTTAACGGCTGAAGGTTTTAAAGTGCTGGTTGCTAAAAATGGCAAAGGTGCTTTACAAAAGGCAGCTTATGCACATCCTGACTTAATTTTATTAGACATCATGATGCCGGAGATGGATGGTTTTGAGGCGTGTAGCATTTTAAAACAACAGCCCGATACACAAGACATTCCGGTTATTTTTATGACCGCGTTGGCAGATACGGTTGATAAAGTTAAAGGTTTTTCCTTAGGCGCGGTGGATTACATCACGAAACCGTTTCAACATGAAGAAGTATTAGCCCGTATTAACACCCAATTACATGTACGCCGTTTACAACAACAATTGGAACAACGCTCTAAAGAATTAGAGCAACGTAATGTTGAATTAGATGCCTTTGCCCGTACTGTGGCACACGATTTAAAAAATCCGTTAAATGCCATTATTGGCTATAGCGATATGTTATTAATGGATTTATCGCCGGATACGCCACCAGAGCCAGATACCATCGATACGGTGACGCATGTGGCGCGGGCAGGGCAAAAAATGCTGAGTATTATCGAAGCTTTATTGCTATTGTCCGGCGTGGCCAAGCGAACCTCTGTACCAATCAGCCCATTGAATATGGAAGAATTGGTGCCGCAAATCATTAATCAGCGTTTAGCTTTTAGCATTAAAGAATATAAAGCACACATTGAAATGCCAACAGAATGGCCAGTGGCGAATGGTTACGCGCCTTGGGTAGAAGAAGTATGGGCGAATTATCTGAGCAATGCGATTAAGTACGGTGGCCGTCCGCCTTTAGTGACCTTGGGTGCTGATACGCAAGTCGAGCGCGGCATGGTTCGGTTTTGGATTCGCGACAACGGGCCGGGCTTATCGGCAGAAGCCTGCACCAAACTGTTTACCCCTTTCACCCGTTTAAACCAACAAGGGGGGATTGAAGGTCATGGTTTGGGCTTATCTATCGTGCAGCAAATCATTGAAAAATTAAACGGTAAAGTTGGTGTGGAAAGTAACGAAGGCGAAGGCAGTATGTTTTATTTCACCTTACCCGCTGTGGTTAACAAATCCGCCTAAACCGTCACGCTGCACTTAAGTGAGGCGTTTCAAATACCCCACCACTGCTGGTAGCAGGCATTGCCAACTGTTCCCAAATATCAAGTAACTCATCATATAATTTACGCTGTTTTTCCGTCAGGCTAGGCTGTTGTTTTAACAAACGCAAATGTTGCACGATGGCAATGGCTAAACCAGGGCATTGGCATTGCGCATAACGACTCATTAAATAATGTAACGTCGTGGTTTCTAAATTCAGGTGAAAAGGCGGTAAGGCAGCATTCATGATTAAGCTCCACAGTCAACTTTAATTAAATGATAATTATTATCATTTGCAAAGTAAAGCTGTTAGAGCGGATTTTTTCCAGTTTGTCTTGTTGTCTTGAATGGTCACTGTCATTAAGTTAAGTGTTGTCACTGTCTTGTAGGGCGGATAAGGCGTTAGCCGTCATCCGCCGTAAGTCGCTTGGTTCAAGCTTCAACCCCGTTGTGTCGGATGACGGCTGTCGCCTTATCCGACCTACAAAATCGCTTAACTTAATGGCAGTGACTAAAATGGTGAAAACGAGAAACCAATTGTTTTTACAACAAATATTTCGTCGAACTCAAGTTATCAGGCAAAATCACTTACTGTGTAATCACCGTATTTAAAGCATTCTCTGCAAATTGCGGATCATACTTAGGATTGTCATCATTATTTAAAATCCCCGCTTCTTTCAAGAACTTGGTATAAGCATCTACTGTTTCAGCCGTTGGTGCAATATCAAGACTATAAACAGAAATCCCTTGCTCTAATGAAAAACGAATCACCTCTTCAGGGAAGCCAATTTGCTTGCTCCATTGGGTGATGGCATCGTCAGGGTGTTTTAAGATGTAATCAATCGCTTGCACATTAGCAGTGATCAAATCTTGTACTAATTCAGGACGCGCTTTAATGAAATCTTCGCGGGCATATTCACCATTGCCGATGTAGTGATCGGACTTAATCGGCATGATCTTCTCGGCTTTTAACAACACCCGTGATTTACCAGAAGCTAAAGCTTTAGACACATGCGGGTCCCATGTAATGCCTGCATCCACAGAGCCATTTTCAACTAAAGTCGGTACATCTGAACCTTTAGTTTTGAATAACTGAATGTCATCAACACTTAACCCTGCATCACTTAAGGCTTTCAGCAATAACGGATACTGTTGTGAACCTTCACCGGGGAAAGCCACTTTTTTACCTTTCAAATCGGCAACCATGCTCACCGGAGAATCTTGCGGTACAATAATCGCCGTTTGTTCTAAGATGGTGATACCGATTAATTTGGCTGGTAAACGCGCAGAGGCGACGATAGACGGTCCCATACCTGCTGAAGCGATGTGTAACTCACCCGCCGCCATTGCTTGGTTTTCAGGTGCGCCATAGGAAAACGAGCGCAATTCGATTTTAACATCGTGCTTTTTCTCGATTTCATCTAATAAGCCCATGGCTTTAGCGATGTAAATCGGCATCGTAGCAGGTTGCACACCGTAATTAATGGTTTCTGTCGCTTGTGTTAAGCCACTGAGTCCGCTCATGGCTAATAAGGTGACAGGCAATAATAATTTTCTTCCCCAAGTGCTGAACATAGGTTCACTCCTGTTAAAAGATGGCTTTGATAAAAAGGCAGTCAATGCACAGGTCATGCATCACGACTACAATTGTAAACAATTGCATTCAATCTCTATAAATAGCAGTTCAAGATGGGTTTTCGTAGGGCAGATAAGGCTTGGCTTTAGCCGTCATTCGCCGATTGTCGTATGACGCTACGCTTATACGACCTACAACAATTCTCATCGTCAACTGCATAACATTTCAAATGATGACTAATCAGACAAACTATCATTTGATGTGGGGAAGTTTTTAGCAAGCACAAGCCTTGTCAATTTTATTCTGGCTGCTGAGTGGTTTCTGTATGCCGTTGCAATAACTCACCGACTAAAGTCACTAAATCAGGTAAACGGACTGGTTTGCTTAAATACGCGGTGGCACCTGCGGCAAGACATTTTTCTTTATCACCGGGCATAGCCAATGCCGTTAAGGCAATCACCGGAATATTTCGGGTTTCCTCTTTTTCCCGTAACTTCCGACACGCAGTTAAACCATCCATACGCGGCATTTGTATGTCCATCAAAATTAAATGAGGCTTCATGGCACATACTTTTTCCAAGGCTTCAATCCCATCATTAGCCAGTTCTACACTGTAGCCAACGGCCCGCAAATATTCGTCGAAGGTTTTAATATTGACTGGATTATCATCAACTAGCAATAACTTAGTGGCTTTCAAACCTTTCGGTGGCAGAGGTTTACTAGGGTTGCGCGCTCTCACCACAGGTTTCTTTTCTTCTTCACTCTTTTGCCATGGTAAATAAATAGTAAAGACACTGCCTTCATTTAAAGCACTGTGCACTTGCACCTGACCTTTGTGCATCATTACTAAGCGTTGAACTAAGGCCAAGCCTAAACCCGTCCCTTCATGCGCCCGATCTAGCCCACCATCTAATTGTTCAAAAGGTCGGAATAAGCGAGGAATATCCGTTTCTCGCATCCCAATACCATTGTCTTGAATGCAAATACTGACTTGTTTGGTCTTTTCATGAGCTTGCATTCTCAACCAGACATCACCGCCTTCTGGGGTAAATTTCACCGCATTGCTCAGCAAATTAACCAAAATTTGTTTTAAGCGGCGACTGTCGGCCATGATATTGCCGACCGTGCTATCAAACTCAGAATGTAAGCTAATACGTTTTTTATTGGCCATTTCTTGAATTAAACGCAAAGAGGCTTCGCATAATTCTTTTAAAGAAACCGCTTCTAAGTTTAATTGAATTTTGTTGGCTTCTATTTTTGCTAAATCTAAAATATCGTTAATCAGTTCTAATAAATGCCGTCCGCTTTCAGATAACACGGATAAAGAGCGCTGTTGGCGTGCATTGACTTCACCAAATGCCCCTTCTAATAAGCCTTCTGACAAGCCTAAAATGGCATTTAAAGGCGTGCGCAATTCATGGCTCATATTGGCCAAGAATTCATCTTTTAAACGTGCCGCCCGCGCCAGTTCTGCGTTGGCAAGGCTTAATTCTGAAGTGCGGTTTTGTACGTGTTCTGCTAAGGCCAAGCGTTCTGCCTCTAAGGTTTCTAAGGCCGCTTGACGCTCTAACTCTGCACCTGCCCGTGCAGCAAAAATTTGTAATGCTGATTCATGTAAGGCATAGTTTTCTAAGGCTTGACAGTTAATAATTGCCATTAAGCCTTGTAACTTACCGTCTGCTGTTAAAAGTGGCGTACCCATAAAACATTCTGCTTTCAGCGATTGCAATAGTGGGTCTTTTGGAAATTGCTGCCACACCTGTTTCCCGTAAGTAAATAAACGCCGTTGCGTAATAACATCATAAGACGGCGTGTCTTGTAGCCCATAAGTAAATTTTTCTAAATATTGTTCAACATGCTTGGTGCTAATGAAATCAACCATGATTTGATCACCATGATCTGTTTTCACATATTGCCCAATAAAAACACAATCTACTTGCAAGGTATTGGCTAAATACTCAACTAAGGATAATAAGAAATTTTTACCGGTTGAGGACATTAAACCCGCCGCGATATTGTTTAATAATTCCGTGGTGGTTTTGCGTTCGGTAATATCTAAAGCATTAATGATTAACGCAGGCTGTCCTTGGTGTTCAATGCGTCTGGCCGTGATGTCTATCCAGCGAATGTGTTGCTGATAATTTAAAATCGGTAATTCATAGCGACTGGGCACAACATTGCCTTCTAAACGCATACGCCCGCGTTGAATCACCGTTTGCTGGTAATCAGGGTGCACTAAATTCCACAACGGCATATGTTGCAGTTTGGCCAAGCTATAACCGGTTAACTCTTCTGTGGCACGGTTTGCGTACAGCAAATAACCATCAGCTTGCACAATAGCGACGGCGGCTGTCATCGCTTCCATTAATTGACGGAAACGTGTTTCACTGCTGCGTAATTCCGCTTCTGATGACTTACGGGCAGTAATTTCTTGAAAAGCAGCAATGACATAACGCACATTGCCATTTTCAAACACGGGGGCTGCCCAGCACTCTAAGGCAATATTCTGTCCTGCTTGCCGAATTTCTAAATCATCAGCATAGGCTGATTCACCTTGTAAGGCTTGTGCAATCGGTGAGTTTGCAACAGGGTATAACTGTTCTGTATTGTTTTGATAAACATTAGGAATCACGTCACCCTCAATGGAAAAATCTAAGCCTAATGTTGTTGCTTTCTGATTATGAAAATATGGTTGCCCATTGGCTTCTAAAATTTTCACACCCATTGGCATGGCTTCTAAAAATTGCGCTTGGCGTAATTCTAGGCGTTGTGTTTCGTGGCGTAATTCTCGTAAATACAAATGCGTTTTTAAGCGGGCTAATAATTCTTCACGAGAAACCGGTTTGCTCAAATAATCATTCGCGCCCAGTTCTAAGCCCAAAATGACATCGTTAATTTGTGTTTTGGCAGTTAATAAGACAATGGGTAACTCATCGGCTCGCCAGCGTTGGCGCAAACGCTCGGTCACTTCATACCCTGTCATACAAGGCATCATGACATCTAATAACACTAAATCAACAACAAGACCGCCTTGCAACAAGTCTAAGGCTTGTTTGCCATTGCTGGCTTCCGTCACGCGGTAATGATGTGAACACAAGTGATTGACTAACACTTGTCGGTTTAAGGGTTCATCATCAACCACCAACACATGTGCCACTTGATCTGTATTTATCGCTACTGGGTTGATAGTCGCAGGTGTCGGTTTACTTGCGGGTAAATTGGCGGCGGCAAATAAGTTGGCAGGGCGTAATGCAGGCCGCGATGGGGAGGAGGCTAATTTAGTCAGTTGTTGTTCATTGGCTAAGGGTAGCGAAAAATAAAAGCTTGCCCCCTCGCCTAAACTCGATTTCACCCAAATTTCGCCACCATGCAACTCAACTAAACGCCGCGAAATTGCCAACCCTAAACCTGTCCCACCATATAAACGGGCAGAAGAGCCATTGCCTTGTTCAAAGGCTTCAAAAATACGTTCTAGCGATTCAGACGAGATGCCAATACCACTATCACGAATTTTAATCACTAAATCTTTTGATTGTGGACGTACTTTAGCACTGACCGTAACATCACCGTGCTCAGTAAATTTAATCGCATTACCAATTAAGTTATGCAGAATCTGTTGTAAACGGTTTTCATCAGCATAAACCAATGGTAAATCTTCAGGCACGGCATTGTTTAATAAGACAGGCTTTTGATCTACTAAAGGACGGCTTAATACAATGACAATATCGGCTAAGCTGCGTACATTTACCGCCTGTTGATTTAAAATAATATCTCGATGCCGTAAGCGAGAGAAATCTAAAATAT
>QKBZ01000210.1 GCA_003245895.1 Beggiatoa sp. | reverse complement strand
GATGAAATTGAAAATGGTATTCACTATGAAAACCAGCAAGCCATTTGGAAAATTTTATTTGAACTATGTGAGATGTATAATATTCAATTATTTGCAACATCACATAGCTATGAAATGATTAAGGCATACAAAGACATTATTATTCAAAATGACTATCAAGCTAAGGGTGGTTATTTTGAAATGGCGCGTTCCCCCGCTAATCCTGCTAAAATCAATCTTCAGAAGATTCCTGTTTTTTCATTAGAAGAAAAATTAGATAATCATATGCCGGTCAGAGGCGAGATTAAATAAGGAATCCGTGTGAAAAATATTCTGATTGTTGAAAGTGAAAATGATGAATACTTTATTGAAGCACTCGCCATTAAAGTTTCATCAGAAAATGAAGTTAGAAAAATTTATGATTATAAATACAGCAGTGTCAGTGAAGCAAAATTAACCCGAAGCTTAATCTCAGCCTTAACAGATGTGAGAAGCAGAGGTGTATCAAAAATTGGTGTTATCCTTGATATGGATAACGCAACTCAAGAAGAACGTATGGCACTGGTTAACCGTTGCTTAATAAATGCTTTTTTTGAATGTGCTTATCCTGATCCAGTAAATTTATTAACAAATGTAAGTCAATTTGTCAAAAATGAAGTTGATGAAGAAATGAACGTAGAAATAGCCTGTTTCTTCACTAATATTGATGGAGAAGGAGAACTAGAAACAATTTTAAAAGCAATTAAAACGAAGGATTCTATTTTTGCAGATTGTCTTTATGAAGGCTGGTTAGAATGTCTACAAGCTAAAGGCAAAATATTAGGCACAAGAGGCATGTCATGTGATATATCTGAAAAAGAATTGCTAAAAATATGGGTGGATTTTTATAAACGATTCGACACCCTAAAAAGAAACGATAGAAATAAAGAAAATACTGATTGGAAAGGTATTATGTTAGGTATAGAAAAAAATGACGATACAACAAAAAAAGCGCGTGGCGAAGATATTTTTGATCTGACATCTATTAAGCTAGACGACATAAAACACTTTTTAAACCTGTTCGATTAAAAAACAAACCCCTTCCTATTCAACCAATTACCCCAAAAACACCCCCCACACACATTGTGTATCCCTCCCAGATAAGCGACAATAACCGGCTTAACTTTTCCTCCCTTGTACAGCCAGAAGATGTGTGTTGATGTCTAACTTAATCCAGAAAGAAGCGTTAAAAAGACGGACGTTTGCGATTATTTCTCACCCTGACGCGGGTAAAACCACCGTCACCGAAAAATTATTGCTGTTCGGCGGCGCAATCCAATTAGCCGGTACGGTAAAAGGACGTAAAGCGGCGCGACATGCCACCTCTGACTGGATGGAATTAGAAAAACAACGGGGGATTTCGGTCACGTCCTCGGTGATGCAATTTCCTTATCGCAATGCCATCATCAACTTGTTAGACACCCCCGGTCACGAAGATTTCTCGGAAGATACTTACCGCACCTTAACCGCCGTAGACTCCGCATTAATGGTCATCGACTCCGCAAAAGGCGTTGAGGATCGCACCATTAAATTAATGGATGTCTGCCGCCTGCGCGACACACCAATTTTAACCTTTATCAACAAGTTAGACCGTGAAGGCCGTGAGCCTATCGAGTTGTTAGACGAAATTGAAACCGTGTTAAAAATCCAATGCGCACCCGTGACATGGCCTATCGGCATGGGCAAACATTTTCGCGGCGTGTACCACTTCGCCACCGAGCAAGTCACTTTATTCGCACCGGGGCAAAATGAAATCATCGGTGAAGGTAAAGATTACGCCTTAGATGATCCTGAATTGAGCAGCATCGTTGGCAGTTCCGTGATCGATAACTTAAAAGATGAAATTGAGTTAGTACAAGGGGCAAGCCATCCATTTGATACCGAACTGTTTTTATCAGGCAAGCAAACGCCTGTGTTTTTTGGCTCGGCGATTAATAACTTCGGCATTCGCGCCTTATTAGATAAATTCGTCGATTTTGCACCGCCGCCACAACCGCGCGATACTGAAACGCGCAAAGTGGATGCGAACGAAGAACAATTCAGCGGTTTTGTGTTTAAAATTCAAGCCAATATGGACCCCGCGCACCGTGACCGCATTGCCTTCTTGCGCGTGTGTTCTGGGCATTATGAGCGCGGTATGAAAATGCGCCATGTGCGGATGAACCGCGATGTACAAATTGCCAACGCCTTAACCTTTATGGCGGGTGAACGCGAACACGTCGAAGAGGCTTGGTCAGGCGATATTATCGGCTTGCATAATCACGGCACGATTCAAATCGGCGACACTTTTACCCAAGGCGAAAATTTAAAATACACCGGTATTCCGCATTTCGCGCCGGAAATTTTCCGCCGCGCCCGTTTGCGCGATCCGTTGCGTATGAAAGCCTTATTAAAAGGGTTGATGCAGTTAAGTGAAGAAGGCGCGACCCAAGTGTTTCGCCCCTTAAGCAGTAACGATCTGATTTTAGGCGCGGTCGGTGTGTTGCAGTTCGATGTAGTAAGCTGGCGCTTAAAAAATGAATATAACGTAGAGTGTAGCTTTGAGTCGGTGCAAGTTGCTACGGCGCGTTGGGTGGAGTGCGAAAACGAGAAGAAGATGGAAGAGTTTAAGCGCAAAGCTTTTGAAAATTTGGCGTTAGATAATGCGGATAATTTGACTTATATCGCGCCAACACGGGTGAATTTAAGCTTGATGGAAGAGCGTTGGCCTGAAGTGCGTTTCTTTGCCACTCGTGAACATTAAAGCGTTGTAGGATGGGCTGAGGCACGAAGCCCATCAGTCGCGGAAACTAAACTCGCGGTGAACGATGGGCTTCCTTCGTCAGCCCATCCTACAACACCCGACGCTAATGCACTGGCGGCAAATCAAACAATAGCAATTCAGACGCTTGCAACGCTTGCACATTTAACACACTTTCTGCCTGCAATTTCGCCGCATCCCCTTCATTTAACACTTGCTGCGACAATTGCACTTGTCCTGCCGCAACGTGTAAATAAACTGCTCGTTGTTCAGATAAGTTATGCGTTAACGACTCTCCTGCCTTTAATTTCGCTACCGAAACATAAGCATCTTGATGCAATAACACCGCGTTGCGTGCGCCATGAGGTGAGGCAATTAATACAAAGCCATCACCTGCATTAATTTCAACTTGTCGTTGCTCATAACTGGGCGCGATTCCCGTCTGGTTAGGCAATAACCAAATCTGTAAAAAGCGTAATTCTTCTGAAGGTGAAGCATTATATTCGCTGTGAATAATGCCTGTTCCGGCGCTCATGCGCTGCACTTCCCCTGCCTGAATCACTGAACCATTGCCTAAGCTGTCACGGTGTGCCAAGGCACCCTCTAACACATAGGAAATAATTTCCATGTTTTGATGCCCGTGTGATGGGAAACCGTGATCGGGTGCCACGCGGTCTTGATTCAACACCCGCAACACGCTAAAGCCCATGTGTTCAGGATCATAATAATGTGCAAAGGAAAAACTGTGGTAACTTTCTAACCAACCATGATTGGAATAGCCGCGCGTGGCGGCAGGACGAATAGTGATCATGAAACATTTCTCAACAGTCAAATAGGCTTTACATATCCAAGTAAGGGGATGAATGGTAAAATTATCAATAGCATCACGATTGAATTACAGGTGTGTCGATTAATGCACCTAAGCTAATCTTTTAGTCTGTTGAGCAAATAACGCTCGGTATCCATCCAGCATGCTTAAATACTTTATTTTGTTATTGTGCTTGCTGCTCGTCTTTGCGGGCATACGCCACTATGTGTGGCACCCATTGCCGTCCGCCCTGCCCATCAGTGCTGAACCCAGCACTCCAACTGCTACGACATCACCTGCTGTGAATACTCCGTTTAACACTTTCGTGCCACAAGATTTATTGGCTTTAGAGTGGGAAATTGTTGAAGAAACCAACTTAGCCCGCACCCAACCACAAGCGTATGCTTCAAAATTAAGCCATTTGCGCAGCTATTTTGTCGGCAATGCTTTAAAAATTCCGCAGTTAGATCAACTGACTTTAGAAACCGCAGAACAACATTTAACACCAACCATGTTGCAAGGTTTGCCTGCACATTTGCGTATTTATTATGAAAAAGGCTTGCGCCAGCTTTATCAATATTATGAAAATAATCCGCATGCACGGCTGACCATTCAGCTATCTGGCATCGAGACCAAAGAAGGGCCTGCGGCGGTAGATGAAGCAATAGAGTTTTTAAATCGGCAACAGCCTTTGCCACCCTTGCAATATTCCATTGGACTGAGCTATGCAGCACGGGATCATGTGTTAGATCAAGGCGCACAAGGTTTTGTTGGTCATGTGGGCAATGATGGCAGTCAGTCCGCAGATCGGGTGAACCGTTATGGCACATGGCGCAAGTCAGTGGGTGAAAATATTGCTTATGGTTATCAAACAGCAGAAGGCAATGTGATTGGTTTAATTGTCGATGATGGTGTGGCAGATCGTGGACATCGTACTAACCTGTTTCATCAGGGGTTTCGCTATGTTGGCGTGGCTTGTGGCTACCATCAGTTTTATGAATTAATGTGCGTGATGAATTACGCAGGAGAATATTACGAATGAGTGCAACACAGCATATTTTAGTCTTAGGTATCGGCAATTTGCTGTGGGCAGATGAAGGCTTCGGCGTGCGTTTGGTCGAGCGTTTGCATCAAACTTACACCTTTCCGCCGCAGGTTGAATTAATGGATGGCGGCACCCAAGGCATGTATTTATTGCCTTATATTCAAGCAGCTAGTCATTTGTTAATTGTCGATGCAATTGATTATGGATTGCCAGCGGGTACTTTGAAATTAGTAAAAGATGCCGAAGTGCCGCAGTTTATGGGCGTGAAAAAGATGAGCTTGCATCAAACTGGCTTTCAAGAGGTGTTAGCGGCTGCGCAATTGACTGGCAAGTGTCCAGCGCATTTAGCGTTGGTTGGTGTGCAACCCGCAGTGTTAGAAGATTACGGCGGTAGTTTAACCGATATTGTGAAAGGGCAAATGCCTGCCGCTTTGGCTTCTGTATTAGAGGTGTTGCAAGCATGGGGCGTGACAGCCACTGCACGCGAAACGCCATTAAGCAGTTTAGAAACCTTAAGCCCTGGTGGTTTAGAGATTGAGAAATACGAATTAGAACGCCCTGATGAGGAGGCGGCTTGTCGTTATGGTGATGCGCGGGTGTTGGCGCAGCATAAACCGTAATAATTGTAATGTTTTTGTGATACGCTGTATGCACAGTTAGTTGCTAGCTCTGCGTACCAATGACAACTGACCCACATAGCTAAAAGTGCTTTGTGAGCACATTAGCTGCTATCTATTGGATGATAAAACCATGCTCCCGATTATTCCTTTGTTATTAGTAAGTGGTGGTGTGTTCGGCGGCTTGGATGCAGCGGAAAAACGGCAAGTGAAGCGTAAGTTTGTTGGTAAGTTAGAAAAATTAGATAAACATTATCAAAGTTTTGTTAAACAACACGTTGATCCCTTATTCGGTAGCAAAAACCGCAATACGCAAATCGGCGAATTTGCCGAAGGCGTACACAGCGAGCAAGAGGCCAATATTAATCGTGGTCTCGCTATTTCTGCCGTTACCACTGGCGCAGGGATTGTCGGTTCGCTAGTCTATCCCCCACTGTCCTTAATTAGCGCGGCAGGCGTGTTGTATGTAATGTCGCCGCTACTCTATAACGATTTTAAAGTGTTAATGCGCGAAAAACGCATTAAATACCGTTTGGTGGCGGGCTTATCGGTCATCGCCGGTTTAGCCAGCGGCTTTTATGTCGTCATGGGCTTGATGACCACTTTTGTGTTCACCGCCTTTAAAATCTCTGCCCGCACTGAAGCCTATTCAAAAGCCACTTTAGTTGAAGCCTTTACCTTACAAACCCCGCAAAAAGTTTGGCTGTTAGTCGATGGCCAAGAATTAGAAGTGCCGTTTGAACAAGTGCAAGTCGGCGATTGCGTGGTGTTAAATGCAGGGCAAGTGGTGCCGATTGACGGCGAAGTAATACTCGGCGCGGCCTTAGTGGATCAACATGCCTTAACCGGTGAATCACAGCCCAGCGAAAAAAGCCTTGGCGATGAAGTATTTGCCAATACCATCGTGCTCAGCGGGCAATTGCATGTGCGGGTGGCACATACCGGCAATGCCACCACAGCGGCACAAATTAGCAAAATCTTACGCGATGCAGCGCAATATCAATTACACCACGAAGCACGCAGCGAACAACTCGCCGATAAATTAGCCATCCCGATGTTAGCAGCCAGCGGCTTGGCCTTAGCCAGTGTTAGCACTGAAGGCGCGGTGGCGATTTTAAACAGTGGTTTAGGCTCTACCATGTATTTTGCAGGGCCGTTAAGCATGCTGACCTATTTAAACCTTGCCTCACATAAAGGTATTTTGGTGAAAGATGGGCGTTCGCTGGAAACCTTGCGCGAGATTGATACCATTGTATTTGATAAAACCGGCACATTAACCTTAGAACAACCTGAAGTCTGTGCCATTCATTGCTGTGCAAATTGGACAGTGCCAACCGTGTTACGCTATGCCGCAATGGCAGAACAACGGCAAACTCACCCCATTGCCAAAGCGATTTTAATCGCCGCTGAACAACATCAAGTGCAATATGACAGTGCTGATATTGAGGCCAGTGCTTATGAAATTGGCTTTGGTATCCGTTTAGACTACCAAGGGCAAACCATTCTGGTCGGCAGTCAACGCTTTATCACGCAACAAGGCATTATGGTGCCAGACGTGATTGAGCAAGCACTCATCCGTAGCCAACGCATCGGCAATGCCTTAGTCATGGTCGCCGTTGCAGGACAGTTAATCGGTGCTTTAGAACTGCAAAGCCAGTTACGCCCTGAAACAGAAGTCTTGATTGAACGCTTGCATAAACGCGGCTTAAAACTGGCGATTTTATCCGGCGACACGCAAGCAGCCACTGAGCATTTAGCCAAGCGTTTACACATCGAAAGCTATTTCGCCGAAGTACTGCCAGAAACCAAAGCGGACACCATTAAACAATTGCAACAAACAGGGCGTAAAGTGTGCTTTGTTGGTGATGGCATTAATGACGCAATAGCTTTAAAACAAGCAGATGTGTCGGTTTCACTGCGTGGCGCGACTACTTTAGCCACCGATAGTGCGCAAATTGTATTGGTCAGTCAGTCCTTGCTGACCTTGGATCAATTGCTGACCTTAGCGCAAGAATTTAACCGCAACTTAGACCGCACCATGACCTTATCGTATATCCCTAGCGGTATCTTAATCACAGGGGTATTTTTCTTAGGCTTTGGTATGCCAGCGGCCTTAGTGTTGTATACCGGCGGCTTAACCGCAGCGATGCTCAATGCAACCTTGCCCTTATTACAACTGACTAAAGAGGAGGCGTAAGTGCGTGGTACCCGACTTAATAGAAGTCAAAGTCCATATTCAGCAATGGGTGGAACAACAATTAAGCGTCCCATCCCCACATTTTAATAATTTACCGCCATGTCCTTATAGCAAACCCGCTTTGCAGAAAAATGCCGTTGATATTCGCTGTGGGCATGGCAGTGAGTTAATCACGGACTTGGAACACATCGCCAATACTTGGGATGATTCCTTTGAAATGATTATGGTGGTGTGTTATCCCGATACGGTTACGCCTGAAGCCTTAATGGAAGGCACAACGGTGTTAAATGAAAAATTAAAACCGTTGGATTTAATGACTAATTTTGATCATCCCGCCACCACCCATCCGCGTTATCGCGTAGTGACGACGAATGGCAAATATGCCTTTGCTATCGTGCAGCGTTTAAGCGCGTTTGTAAAAGCTGCCAATCCTTTGTTTAAAAAGAATTACTTTAAAAATGTTGAACAGCAACATTTAGAAGATTACCCGTCTTATAAGGGTAATTTTGTAGACTAACTGAAAGAGGTCGGACTAGATGGAAAACACGCAGTTTATTAATTTACTAGACAAACAAGGTCTTGATACTTTTGTACAAGATGTCACTGCTGGCTTAACGGCTGCAAGCAAGTATATTCCGGTTAAATACGTTTATGATGATCTCGGTTCACAGTTGTTTGAGCAAGTGACACAGCAGCCAGAGTATTATTTAACCCGCGCTGAGAAAGAGATTTTAGCCCGTTTCGCGCCGGAAATTGTGCAGAAATTAGCTGAAAATACCGCTTTAGTTGAATTAGGCTGTGGTAATGCGGTTAAAACCCGTTTTTTAATTGAAGCTTTGTTACAAAAGCAAGGTAAATCCTTGTTTGTACCGATTGATATTGCAGAAGATTTTTTATTTACTCAAAGCCAAAAATTACGTGCGACTTATGCTGATTTAGAAGTATTAGGTGTGGCGGCAGATTACCACGATGGTTTGGAGATTTTACTCAAATATGTCGAACAGCCTAAGTTAATCATCTGGTTAGGCTCTGATATTGGGCATTTGCCACATGCACAAGCGGCTGACATGTTGCGCGAGCAAGTAATTTCGGTGATGAATCCAGAAGATAAGTTATTAGTCGGCGTGGATTTGAAAAAATCGGCTGACACGATTAATGCCGCTTACGGTAGCGAGCCAAAAACCTTAATTCGTGAATTAAGCCATGCCTTAGCGGCTAACGGTTTGAAGCGAGTGAATCAGCGTTTACAAGGCGACATCGTGCTGGATAACTTCGATTATAACTGTGATTATAATGATGCTTTAGGCTGTATCGAAATCAGCTTAAAAAGCTTATGTGATCAAAGCGCGACCTTAGGTAGCACAGGAGTGACGGTTAATTTTGCGCAAGATGAATTAGTGCGTATCCATCATAGTTATAAATACAACACGCAAGAGTTGCAGCAGTTAGCGCAGGCGGCGGGTTTGCAGTTGGAGCAGCAGTGGTTTGATGAGCAGGGGTTGTATAGTTTGAATTTGTTGGGGTTAGTTGTTGAGCCATAATACTCTAGTTACTGTAACTATGCAGTACCTCATGTCAATTAAGTAATAAGTAATTGGACAAATTTATGCGAAATCTATAGCTTTGATATTGCTATGTTTCTACAGTTTCAAAATATCAATTAATTAAATCTTGTTACTTAGTTTTGCGATGTCATTGAAAAAGCCAACTGTTGTTATTCTTGACAATGCAAAGGTTCATACCTCAAAGGCATTGAAAGCTTGTCTTGCGGGTTGGCAAGAACGGAATCTCTACTTATTTTATCTCCCGCCTTATTCCCCTCATTTCAATATCATTGAGCGACTTTGGAAAGAACTTAAAGCGGGTTGGCTACGTCCTGAAGATTACCAGACCTCTGAAACATTATTTTACGCT